>JAZNGC010000111.1:0-17496 GCA_045589155.1 Lachnospiraceae bacterium | reverse complement strand
CTTATGGGTAGATAAATACTCATTCTCATAAGTGATAATGGCTATTTTGTCTACCCACAAGGGGTCTAAAATACACATATGGTAAGACATCAACTACAAATTACGTATGGTAGCCAAACTCATCCCCAAAAATCCCAATTTCCATCTCCACAAATTCAAATTTATGTAAACCAAATCGGCTCATTCCATCCCCAATAAGCATCTATCATTCTTTAGGGTAGACGCGACCTATAACGATGCCGCTTCCATAAAGCAACCGCAACCTCAAGACGCATGCATATTTCCCCCTTTTTGGGAAATACTTCTCATTATGAAAAAAAATATGAAAAACTCATTAAACTCATTTGGCAAAAACTTTATAAAATGCGGGATTTTAGGATGGTGTCTGGAAATTGTCTTTACCTCGCTCCATTCCCTGCAGCGCAGAGACTTCCGTTTAAAGGGCACTACCTCCCTTTATATGTTTCCCATCTATGGTGCAGCGGTCTTTCTAACGCCAATTTTCCATATAATGAAAGGAAAACCGGCCCTGATACGTGGAATCACCTATGCAGGTTTTATCTTTACCGGTGAATATCTCAGTGGCTCTTTATTGGAAAAGAAAACCCTTTGTCCCTGGGACTACAACCGTTCCAAATGGAACATTAAAGGAATTGTCCGTTTGGATTATCTGCCCTTTTGGATTTTAGCAGGTCTTTTGTTTGAGAAAGTGCTGGAAGATCCCTCTGCCACAAAAGATCCCTCTGCCACAAAAAAATCATAGACAAAATCGCCCCCACGACTCATGCACCATAGGTCTTCCTATGGTGTTCTTTTTCCCTATACATTTTCCTTATCAGTATCTCATACAAAATCCAGAAAAATATACCTGCCACAAGCCATGAACTTGCATTTGCCATACAAACACCGGTGTAACTGAGCATACGTGTGGCAACAGATGCAGCCACACATCTACATAACAATTCTACTACGCCACCCATCATGGGAAGTACGCCAAATCCACACCCCTGTAACAAATGACGGTAAATAAAAATCATGCCGAGAGGTATAAAGCAGCTTCCGCAAACCAGCATATATGTCCTGGAATATTCATAAACCACATCCAGGTTCTCTGTCACAAACAAACGGATGGCATATGGCAGAATTCCCAACAGAACCACAAAAATCACAACGGAATAAATGGCAGACATTATATTTGCCACCTTTACTCCCTTACGGATTCTGTCCAGGTCATTGACACCTCTGTTTTGCGCACCATAGGTTGCCATGGTGGTTCCCATAGCACCGTAAGGCTGGGTCATCAGTTGCTCCACTTTACCTGCCACGGAGTAAGCTCCCACCACAGTGGTTCCAAGCAGGTTTAATGCAGACTGCACTAAAATTGTCCCGATAGCAGTAATAGAATATTGAAGTGCCATGGGAAGTCCTACTGCTATTTGATTCCTCATACACTGGATATCCGGTTTCCAATGCTGCTTCTCTAAATGCAGTGTAGGAACCGACTTCATAATATAAAAAAGACAAAGGAGGGCAGATATTCCTTGTGAAATGATGGTAGCATAAGCGGCTCCTCCCACACCCCAGTGGAAAACAATAATAAAGACAAGGTCCAGCACCACATTTAAGATGGCTGAAATCACCAGGAAAACAAGAGGCAGAACGCTGTTACCGATTGCCCGCAAAATGCTGGCAAGAAAATTATAGAATACGCTAAGACACATGCCCAGGCATATAATCATAATATATTCCCGCGCCATGTCATACATATCTGCCGGAGTATTCATTGCCGTCAAAAGACTATCCATGCAAAGTCCGCTTGCAATAGTCGTTACCAGTGCAACCACACTTGCCAGTATTGCCGCACTTGCCACACTACGCTTCATCCCCTGCATATCTCCTGCACCATACCTTTGGGCAGTCATCACCGTGAAGCCGGTGGTAAGTCCCTGGGCAAAACCTAAAATCAAAAAGGAAATCGTTCCTGTGGAGCTTACCGCCGCCAAGGCATCCAAGCCTACATAACGACCTACAATAACCGCATCCACCATGCTATAAAACTGTTGAAATATATTCCCTATGATAATAGGGACAATAAACTTGGCAATCAACTTTGCAGGACTGCCTTTGGTCATATCAAGTTCCATCGTTTCCTCCTAAATTCTATCCGCCAAAAAGACGGGGTATATTTCCCCGCCTTTTTATTTACCCACTAATAATCACTTATTCAAAATAAATCTAAATATCGGCATCATCAATATCTGACATCTCACCGGTTCCGATATTTAAAGTATTTAAGGTTCTTCTCTTTTGTCTTGCCGTTTCAGAGGCTTCCAAAATAAAGTTCTTAATCTCCTTTGAATTTTTCACATGCAAGATCACCAGATTGGGGTGAGTGGTATCTCCTGTATAGCAATTGATTGTACCCAGACCAAACAATCTCTCAAAGAGGGTTGCCGTATGCTGAACATCCTGCACCTTATACATATAACAATCGTTTTCGATTTTCCTAAAAAATCCTGCGTTAATGGTAATCATATCTTCCTTTACAATATATTTTGTAAAAGTAAAAGGAAGTCCAAAAAATACCCATCTTTTTCTTTCTGTGAATTCCATACCTTCATCCTCCTTGCAAAACCCACATATGATATACTTTTTACACTTCTTCCATGCAAACTCATATCTGCTATACTTACTATATTATATTAGATAACACCCATATATGCAAAACATTTTATTACATTTCCAAAAAATACTCCAATTATAGATTGAATCAAAAAAAGGGTTGTGTTATCATATGTAAAAGAGTATTTTAGGAGGCCAAAATGACTGCTAAAGAATGTATCAAAGGACGTAGAAGCATCCGCAAATTCCAGGACAAACCGGTTCCTCATGACGTGTTAGCACAGGTGGTGGAAACAGCATCTTTTGCTCCCAGTTGGAAAAACACTCAGATTACCCGTTATATTGCCGTGGAAGGCGAATTAAAAAACAAGATTGCCGCTGAGTGTACTTCTCTTTACGGTAAAAACGGTGAGCATATTGCAAATGCTCCCATGTTAATTGCTATTACGATCCTCAAAAACAAATGCGGTTATGAGAGAGACGGTTCTTTTACCACTCACAGAAAAGATACCTGGCAGATGTTTGACGCCGGTATTGCCACACAGAGTTTTTGTCTTGCAGCTCATGAATTAGGACTTGGCACTGTTATCCTTGGCATCTTTGACGAAGCGAAGGCTGCTGAGTATTTGGAATTGCCCAAAGACCGTGAATTAATTGCATTAGTTCCCATTGGCTATCCCGCAGAGGAGCCCACTGCCCCTATGCGCAAAACCGTGGAGGATTTATTATCCTATAAATAACCAACAAAATCGAAGATATATTGTATCTTCGATTTTTTTCGGGAAGAGATACCTCCACACAAAATAAATGAATAAAAGGAGACTGATTATGAGACATTTAATGAGCCCTCTGGATTTTACCACATCCGAGCTTGACCAGTTGTTTGACTTGGCAAATGATATCGAAAAAAATCCCGCAAAATATGCACACGCTTGCGACGGAAAAATTTTGGCAACCTGCTTTTATGAACCCAGTACCCGTACAAGACTGAGTTTTGAATCTGCCATGCTCCGTCTGGGCGGACAGGTCCTTGGCTTTGCAGACGGTTCCAACTCTTCCGCTGCCAAAGGAGAAAGCGTTTCCGATACAATCCGCGTAATATCCGAATATTCTGATATCTGCGCTATGCGTCATCCCAAAGAGGGTGCTCCCATGGTGGCATCCGAAAAATCCCATATTCCGGTTATCAACGCAGGGGATGGCGGACATCAGCACCCCACTCAGACACTGACCGATCTTTTGACCATCCGCAGTTTAAAAGGTCGTTTGGACAATATTACCATTGGCCTTTGTGGCGACTTGAAATTCGGACGTACCGTACATTCACTCATTGATGCATTGGTACGCTACGACAATGTGAAATTTGTATTCATTTCCCCTCTGGAACTGAAAGTGCCCGATTACATCACAGAAATGCTCCGTGCAAAGAATATTCCTTACGAAGAAGTAATCCGTCTGGAGGATGTAATCTCCGGTTTGGACATGCTTTACATGACCCGTGTCCAGAAGGAACGTTTCTTCAACGAAGAAGATTATATCCGCTTAAAGGATTTCTATATCTTGGATAAGACAAAGATGGATTTGGCAAAATCCGATATGCTGGTGCTCCATCCCCTGCCCCGCGTAAACGAGATTTCCGTGGAGTTGGACGATGACCCCAGAGCCGTATACTTCAAACAAGCCCGTTACGGCGTATACGTGCGTATGGCACTGATTTTAACACTCTTGGAATTAGCATAGAAAAGGAGGGCCCGATATGTTGAACATTGGAAAAATCGAAGAAGGCTTCGTATTAGATCACATCAAAGCCGGAAAAAGCATGGATATTTACGAGCATTTGCAGCTTGGCAAACTGGATTGTACCGTTGCCATCATCAAAAATGCAAAAAGTAATAAAATGGGTAAAAAAGATATTTTGAAGGTGGAATGCGACATCAACCAGCTTGACCTTGATGTACTGGCATTCATCGACCACAATATCACTGTAAATATTATCAAAGATGGAGAAATCGTAGACAAAAAGGATTTGGTTCTCCCCAAGATGATTAAGAATGTCATCCGTTGCAAGAACCCCAGATGTATCACCTCCATCGAGCAGGAACTCCCTCACATCTTTATCCTTGCAGACGAGGAAAAAGAAGTTTACCGTTGCAAATACTGTGAAGAAAAGGGACGTGACCACTAAAAAATTTCATCTCTATCAAATAAAGAATCCGGCGTTTTCATCCGCCGGATTTTTTTACTTAAATATTCTGACTTTCAGAGACAGTTTCCCTTTCTTGGTCTCATAGTTCACACCATCATATATAAATTTACCATAGCCACGGACATTCACCGTTTCTCCGTTTTTTAGAAGCCGGCTATTATTTTCACATAATCTGCCGTTTATATAGACCTTCTTTTCCCGAAACATACCCAAGCTGTCATTCCGGGACATATTATAAACCTTGGATACTATACCATCGGCACGTTCTCCTGATGCAAGTACCACCATCTCCTCCGGCTCTTCCACCGGAATTTCGCCCATATCCTGTACGATTTCGCACTTGATATTGGTATGTTTAACCTTATCTAAATTATCACAAATATACTCCGCGATACTCTCAAGGCAAAACAAATAACCTTCTTTCTCTCCCACCTTAATGTCACCGATAGTGCTCCGGTCAATACCCAGATTCATCAATGCACCCAAGAAATCCCTGTGGGAAAAACGGTCCGAAAACTTTGCCAATAGCGGTTTCATATGAATACACACAATAGGGAACGGTTCTTCATAACCCAAGTCTGCGGGATTTCCAAACCGGATCACCTTACGGTCAGCACTATCCCCTTTTCCACCTACAGCTTCTGTTCCTCCTAAGTTTTCTGCATAGCCACATAACCGGTATCCCGCAAAGGAAAGTTCCCTTTCCATCTGCCAGAATACATCCTGTTCAGAGAGACCCAAAAAGCCGCTAAACGTGTATATATTTTGATGGTAAGATTTATCTGCCAGCTCCCGTAACCGGTTTCTTAGCTGTTGCAAATCCTTTTCTGTATCTAACGCCACCTGTGCTCTTCCTTACTCTATCCTAATCTATTATCCCAATGCCACATCCAAAATCATCATCAGCACAAATCCCAGGGCAAAACCAATAGTAGCCACATTGCTGTGTTTTCCCTCCGAAGACTCCGGAATAAGTTCCTCTACTACCACATACATCATAGCTCCTGCGGCAAATGCAAGCATATAAGGCAAAACCGGCTCCACAAAAGCTGCCAACAAAATCGCCAAAAATGCTGCCAGGGGTTCCACAATACCGGAGAGTGCCCCATAAAGAAATGCCTTTTTCTTTCCCAATTCTTCCTTTAAAGGCAGGGAAATAATGGCGCCTTCCGGAAAATTTTGAATGGCAATACCAATGGAAAGTGCCAATGCGCTGGCCAGGGTAAGAAGACCGGTGCCTTCATTTGCAGAAGCAATCGCTCCCGCAAATACAATGCCCACTGCTGCACCTTCCGGCACATTGTGCAAAGTTACGGCAAACATTAACATCGTAGTTTTTCCAAGATTACTTTTCATACCTTCCGGATCTTCGGATCCCAAATGCATATGAGGGATCACTTTATCCATAACAAGCAAAAATAAAATTCCCAATAAAAAACCAACTGCCGCCGGGAAAAATGACAACTTTCCCATTCCCTCCGACATATTCATGGCCGGAATCAAAAGTGACCATACCGAAGCGGCAATCATAACACCTGAAGCAAATCCAAGCATGGCTTTTTGCAATTTTTCCGGCATTGCGCCTTTCAGCAAAAATACACAACCGGCTCCCAGTGTTGTTCCGATAAAGGGAATCAGCATACCAACAATCACATTGAAATTCATACTGTTTCCTCACAAATTCTAAATATATTTCCACCTACAAAAAGGCTGATGTTACCGGGGTTAATTAAAACTAATTACCGTTTCCTTTGGTTCTTTGGCCTTCTCCACTTTGATAGCATGGAGAACGGGACCTTCCCCTTTGTAATCTTCCCAGTATTCCTTATTTACCTGCGCAGTCACCATAACCCATGACTTTGTTTCCAGTGCAGCCGCACCTTCATACTCACAGGCAAAGCCCAAAAACGCCATATCATCGGCGCAGCAAGTCATTGCCAGACGGCCGGGCACAAAATAATTTTCCGGAAAATGGTCCGGATGCAATACCTGTGCAACAAACTTCACTTTTTTGCCGACATATCTCTCGGGATGATCCATGGAATCCAGATACCAGATACCAAAACCGTAATTATCTAACTCAATAATCTCGCTGTCCAAATCATAAGGCAAATCATCTTCAAAAATTTCGTTTATCTCACCCTCCGCATTCTCGAAAATAATTTCTGCCTTGGGATTTACCGCTTTAATATTTCTCTTGTAAGAAGCCAAATCCTCCACGTCATCACAACGATTGAAAATAATCATCTCAGATTTGCGCACCATCTCTGCCAAAAGAGACTTCATATTTGTGTAGTACATAGGAAATGTAGAACCATCAATTGTCGTAATCTGCTGTTCTACCTTCCAATGCCAGGGTAATTTCATGTTTTTGAAATTCCACATGCCATTATACTCTATGATAATGCGGTCCGGTTTGTGCTTCTTTTCCAACTCCAGCAAGCGGCCGGGGGTGAAATCTTCCTCGTCTTCAATAAGTTCAATGACAGAACGGGTACTTCTAAGAAGCTCCTCATCATACTCAACTTCACCCTCTTCACAAAGGAGAATCAATGTTTTTCCTCTTGACTGAAAATAAGGCTGTGCCAATGTATAGGTGATAAACTCTGTCTTTCCGCTCTCTAAAAATCCGTTAATGACATAAACTGCTTTCATCTCACGGCTCCTTCCTGATTAGTGGAACAATGCCACCAGTTTTTCTTCCTGCAATTTTGAACCGATTACACAAATTTTACCGGTTACTTCCGGCTTACCTGCCCTGATATCACACTCTTCGGGAACATAATCAAAATAAATCCATGTTCCGTCTGCCGCAGGTACCATACCCTTGGCTCTCAGCACAAAGCCGTATTCTTCCTCATTGCCAAGCTTGTCCAAAATTTCTGTGATTTCAGCCTGTGTATAAACCGTAGGTGTTTCCTTCCCCCAGCTTGTAAACACATCATCTGCATGATGATGGTGATGATGATGCTCGTGCTTATGGTCATGATGATGGCCGTGGCAGCCGCAAGTGCACTCCTCGTCATGATCATGGTGATGATGGTGACCGTGCTCCTCGTGGTCATGATGATGCTCATGCTCATGGTCATGATGGTGGCCGTGGCAGCCGCAGGTACACTCCTCGTCATGGTCGTGATGGTGATGATGACCGTGTTCTTCGTGGTCATGATGATGATGGTGACCGTGCTCTTCATGGTCATGATGATGCTCATGCTCGTGATGATGGCCGTGGCAGCCGCAAGTGCACTCCTCGTCATGGTCATGATGGTGATCATGGGCATGCTCCAACATTTCTTTCATCATGTCTTCCAATTTATTTGCTCCCTCAATGGTCTCCAGAATATCTTTTCCTTCCAGTTCCTCCCAAGGGGTTGTAATAATGGTTGCCTTTTCGTTATGTTCCCGGATCATGGCAATACAATTTTCCAGCTTGTCCTGTGTCATTTTTCCGGTTCTGCTTAAGATAATGGTACCTGCATGGGCAATCTGGTTACAGAAAAACTCACCAAAGTTTTTGATATACATTTTGCACTTGGTTGCATCCACTACAGCCACAGCAGAATTAACTTCCACTTCAATATCCTTTGCCACATCTTCCACTGCTTTGATAACATCAGAAAGCTTACCCACACCGGAGGGCTCGATTAAAACTCTTTCCGGCGTATAAGTGGACAATACTTCCTTCAAAGAAGTGCCGAAATCACCTACTAATGAACAGCAGATACATCCGGAATTCATCTCTTTGATTTCAATTCCCGCATCCTTTAAGAAGCCGCCGTCTATACCGATTTCACCAAATTCATTTTCAATCAAAACAACCTTTGTATCAGCCAAAGCCTCTTTCAAAAGTTTCTTTATCAATGTTGTCTTTCCTGCCCCTAAAAATCCGGACACAATATCAATCTTTGTCATATTTACCTCTTTCTGTGCCACACAAATACAATCAAAACACTCTATTTCATCAGTTGGTTATCCGGCACCGACAAACCCACTTATCTATTGTCTACCTAATTGGAAAAGATGTCAATAGTTCCCGCCAAATCGCTACGCTCCCATTCTCCCTTAATAATATTCAAGGGTAGAGCCACAACCTGTCCTTCCGTATTATTTCCGAGAAGAAGTCCTAAAAAACTTCCTTCCTCATTAAATACACCGCCGCCTGACATTCCGCCTTTTATATTCTCCGCTTCCGCCCATAGCATATGGTACCCAAAAGTTTCTACATAAACCCAGTCGCTCAGCAGTACTCCCTCCCTGGAAACCTTCTCACCTGCAACTACTCCACACACCAAAATCTTGTCTTGTTCTGTCAACTTGCCATAATCCTCAGACACAATTTTTGCCACAGACAGTTTTTCATTTCCTGCCGTATTATCCGGATTCAGGTCTGTTATCACAAGAAATGCCAAATCATAGTCCGGCGACTTCCAATATTGGGTTACCGCCACTTCTCTCCCTGCAAACAATACTCTTTCCGTTCCGTTTTTTGCTACATGGCATGCTGTCGCTATTATGTACTGTTTTTCATCCATATGCAAAATAACACAACTGCCATCTGTATCATCTGCTTTTAAGGAAGCCACACTCTCTAAATAATCTGTGACCACATCCGCAGTCTCTGTCTCCTGCGCTGTTTCTGTTTCCGGTACCGTCTCTGTTTCCAGTGCCGTTTCTGTTTCCGGCTCCATCTCTGTCTCCGGCAGCGTTTCCCTCTGCTGTTCGTCTGACGTTTCCGTGGGCCTCGTCTCTTGTGAAACTGTACTTTCCATGACATTGTCGCTATCTACGTCCCTGTCACATCCCGAAAATATGCCCACGATTAACAATAGGGTTATTGCTGCAATTAAAACTACTATTCTCTTTTGTCTTATTTTCACAGCAACACCTCCTTTAGGACATCATGGCATTTATCAAACAGACCGCTCACGGAAAATACCGTCAGCGGTCCCTTTGTGTCTTTTATACTTTATTCTATAAGCAGGACGATAAGCCGGGTTATGTCGTTGAATAATCATCTATCTAGCATGATTGTTGCCAATCACGTCAAGCGTTCCACCTGAATACAGACCGGGCAAGTCTATAGTATTCTTTTTGAACTTGCTTCGGATGGGGTTTACATGGCTCCGACCGTTACCGGCCGGACGGTAGTCTCTTAAGCTGCCTTTCCACCCTTACCAAGCGAAAACACGATGTGTTTTCACTAGGAAAATGCAAGCATTTTCCCTAATGAGTTTCTGCGAAACTTCCCGAATGATGCACGCATCTCCAGTATGTTTCTGCGAAACTTCCAACTTGGCGGTATATTTCTGTTGCACTAGCCTTGGAGTCGCCTCCACCGGACGTTATCCGGCATCCTGCCCTGTGAAGCCCGGACTTTCCTCACCCGCACTTGGCGGCCGCGATTATTTGTCCTACTTATAGAACTTTGGTATTTTATCACACATTATATATTTTGTAAATTATCTCTGTAATCTCGGTGATTTACTTAATTGGACATATAGACAACTTTCTTTTTCTGATGCCCAATTTTTCCCGAACATCATTGCTTTTTTATCTCTTTTTCTTCATTTTAATACTTCTTTGGGTATATAAACCTCGTCTTCTCACCCATGTCCAAAAATCTCTAAAAAATTGGGTATAGGCAAATCGAAACTCTCTATATGTCCAAAACCATATAAAATGCTTTCAAATAATGCAAAAAGCAAACTTCCTTCTCTATATTTTGGGCATATATAAAAAGTTTGCTTACATATGCCCAAAATTCTATTTCAATCTACGCCTACATTAAGACAATTCTACATTAATGCAATTTCTGCCACGCAATCCTTGCCACAGGCCACCATGCCCACAGGCTCACGAACAAGTCCGCTCGCTGTCACGGCATTCGCCGTATACAGCTACGCCCGAATATGTCCGGCCATGTGCAAGCACCCGCCGGACAATTCGGCGTAGCTGTGCATGGCTCATTTATTACACATTAAAGCAACTTCCACCGATAAATTCTCTGCAAACGGAGTTGTTCGGCACGTTTTCGCCGCTCACGCCCAGGAAATAGTCCAGGAATTTCAGAAGTCTCTTTGCTTCGTAGTACTCCGGTTCGTCCGGAGCGATGCTGAACAACAAGGGTTCTGCATATTGCTTTAACACCGCCAGCTCATAAATCAGCACAGAATTAAACATGGCATCCGCACTCTCCTGGAAAGGGAAAATATTTTCCTCTTCGCCACGCCTTACAGAAGGCCACATCTGGATTGTGCGCTTTGCATTTGTACCTCTTGTTCTGGCATCGCGAACCATTCTTCTGATCAAACGGCCATCTGTAGTAGGTATTCTGTTATGCTCATCTACGTTAATGCTGGTAAGTGCACTGATATAAATCTTATATTTACTCTCGCTCGGAAGGGAGTAGGACATTTTGTCATTGAGTCCATGGATTCCTTCAATTACCAGTACATCCTCCGGTCCCAAGGTCTTGAAGTTGCCTTTATACTCTCTGGTTCCCGTCTTGAAATTAAAAGTAGGAAGCTCTACGGTTTCTCCTGTCAAAAGCTTTGTCATATCCTGATTAAACTGTTCAATGTCGATGGCTTCCAGACACTCAAAGTTATAATCACCCTTCTCATCCCTTGGAGTCTTATCCCGGTTTACAAAATAGTCATCCAAAGCGATAGGATGCGGTACCAATCCCTGGGTACGCAGTTGTATGGACAATCTGTGGGAGAAGCTGGTTTTTCCGGACGAGGAAGGTCCGGCAATCATAATAAACTTCACGCCACCGCGTTTTACAATGTCCTTTGCAATCTCACCGATTCTACGCTCCTGCTCTGCCTCCTGAATGAGAATCATCTCACTCAAAGAGCCACTGCAAATACGGTCATTCAAATCGCCGACCGTCTCAATTCCCACCTTTTTACACCAATTTTCCGTCTCAACAAGTGTACGGAACAATTTTTCCCTAGGTGCAAAAGTTTCTACATATGTGGGGTTCTTTTTTCCCGGAAGGAGCAACATCAACCCCTCCTCATAGGGGATTAAGTCAAACCACTGCATGTATCCTGCGTCGGGGAGCATATAGCCATAATAATAATCATAGTAACCATCCAGCTCATAGATATTCACATAGGAACTCCGGCGGTATTTGAACAATTTTTCCTTGTCCTTCATGCCTTTTTCCCTAAACAGTTCCATAGCTTCCGCCATGGGATAGGCTTTTTTATTTATGGGTGTTTTTTCATCCACCAGTCTTTGCATTCCGGCTTTTATCTGCTCTACCATGTCAGGTGTCAGGCAAAAACCATCCAGACCACGCACATAATAGCCTCTTCCAATGGAAAACTCCACCTTGCATTTCTGGGCATTTTCCCATCCTGCCACGTCCGCCACTGCCTTCATCAGCATCATGGTGGCAGTACGTACATAGGTTTTATGTCCCACATCATCCTTCAGTGTAAAAAAGGACAGTTCACAATCCTTATCCACTGTCTTGAACAGTTCCCGGATTTTACCGTTTGCAACCGCAAGCGCAATCAGGTTGTCATACTTATCCTGATACTCCTTGGCAATTGCCTCATAGGTTGTTCCCTTAGGATACTGTTTCTTTTCCCCATTCATTATTACTGTAATCATTGCCAGCCTCCATTCCGAGTAATGCCATCTGCATATCCTCTATTTCGGTTAACACTTCCCGAATCCTGTTTTCTCTTGCAAGCACCGCTGCTTCATCGCCTCCGTTCTGACTCTTTAGTTTTTTCAAAATCTCCCGGTGAAGTTCTAGGTCAAAGCAAAGAAAGGAAATCAAAACAGGATCTTTCTTTTCAAGTAACAATTTGCCAAATTTATCCCACAGACGCTGCTGCCGTGTGCCATCTTCCAAGGCATCAACCGTACCGGCATCTGTCCGGCACGCTGTTTCTTCCAAAACCGCCGAGTCGCACATCTGCGCCTCCTCCGGCACCACCCGCATCATGGGATAATATTTGCCATCTTCAAAAATCATCTTCTCTTCTACTATCTTATAGCCTTCCTGTCTTAAAAAGACACGGAATGCAAAAATTTCCGACTGAGGTTGCAAAATCAGTTCTTTCATAACAGAAACTTTCTCTTTGCCCTCGGTCAATATTTTTTGCATCAGTTTACCGCCCATTCCGGCACAGACAAGAGACTCTGCTTCTCCCGGCATAAGTGCTGACACACCATCCGAAAGTCTTGTTTCTATGTACGCCGACATTTGATAGGATGTGATATGTTCCTTTGCTCTCTGCAACGGACCTTCTCTCACATCCATGGCATACACATAGGGGGAAATCCCCTTTTGCACAAGGTAAATAGACACAAAACCGTGGTCACAACCCACATCTGCAACCCGGTTTCCCACAGTTACCATGTCGGCAAGTGCCTGTAAGCGTTTTGATAACACTACCATACTATATGATTTCCTAATCCAAATAATCTTTTAATTTACGGCTGCGGCTGGGATGACGGAGTTTTCTAAGTGCCTTCGCCTCAATCTGACGGATACGTTCACGGGTTACGTTAAACTCCTTACCAACCTCTTCCAGGGTGCGGGCACGTCCATCGTCCAAACCAAAACGGAGACGAAGTACTTTCTGCTCTCTGTCTGTCAGTGTGCTAAGCACTTCCACAAGCTGTTCTTTCAATAATGTAAATGCCGCTGCATCCGCAGGAACAGGTACGTTATCATCCTGGATAAAGTCACCCAAGTGGCTGTCTTCCTCTTCACCGATAGGTGTTTCCAGGGATACAGGCTCCTGGCTGATTTTTAAAATTTCACGGACACGCTCTACGGGCATATTCATCTGTGCTGCAATCTCTTCGGGAGACGGTTCTCTTCCCAGCTCCTGAAGAAGTTGTCTGCTGACACGGATCAATTTATTAATTGTCTCTACCATATGAACAGGGATACGGATGGTTCTTGCCTGGTCGGCGATAGCTCTTGTAATCGCCTGTCTGATCCACCATGTTGCATAAGTGGAGAACTTATAACCTTTGCGGTAATCAAATTTTTCTACAGCCTTAATAAGACCCAGGTTTCCTTCCTGAATCAAATCAAGGAATAACATTCCTCTGCCCACATATCTTTTCGCGATACTTACAACCAGACGCAGGTTTGCCTCTGCCAGACGTTTTTTCGCCTCCTGGTCTCCCAGTTCCATCTTCTTTGCCAGTTCGATTTCTTCTTCAGCGGAAAGAAGGGGAACCTTACCGATTTCTTTCAGATACATTCTGACAGGGTCTTCAATGCTGACACCATCGGGAACGGAAAGGTCAATGTTTTCCACATCCACATCTTCCTCTTCGATGAGCATGATTTCTTCGTCATCCACATCGTCCTCGGTGATACGGAGCACATCCACTCCACTGTTCTCCAGATACTCCAGCATCTTCTCAAACTGTTCTTCCTCTAACTGCAAATCAGCAAAAAAGTCAACAATCTCCTGATATTCCAGTACATTCTTTTTCTTTTTAGCAATACCGAGGAGATCCTTCAATTTCTCCTCAAACTTTGCCTGTGTGTTTTCATCCATTTCGGTTTCCATCCTTTCAAACGTATTATCATTATGACCTTAATCCAAGGAAATATGCGTTCTTTCCAGTTCCTGCAGTGCCTTCTTGCCTTCCACTACCTTGCTTAGTGCCGCAATATCCGCACCAAGTTGTCCGGAGTAGAAATCCAGGCTATTCTTTTTCACTGCCACCAGGATATCGTGAAAAGCACGTTCTCTTTCCTGTTTGGTATTAACAGCTTCCAATTTGGTATTAAAAAGTGCCGCAACCTCCCGCTGTTCCTCTTCATCCTCAAACATACTGATGATAGCAGCCGGATTATAATTTCCACTCTCAATACCTTCAAATAATCTTCCCGCCACCTGCTTGTACAAATCCAGTGTGAAATCCTGTGGCATAATAAATTTTTGAATCTTGCTGTATAGTGAAGGCTCGTCCGTGATCCAAGTCAGGAGCAGCCTTTGCACTCTCTTCACATTTTCCTCCGGTGAATTTTTCTGCTTCACACCGGATTTGGGTCGCTCTACCGGTTTTGCAAGTCCCGTCTGGGCCGCATAGGTATTTACCAGTTTCCGCAAATTTTCAAAGCCGATATGATATTTCTCCGCTACGGCTTCCAAATAATTTTCCCGTTCTACCTCCACCTCAAACTGACAGAGTTTTCTTGCCAGTTCCTTGTGGAATTTCGTCTTCTGTTCCGGGTCTTTTAAATCGAAATCTCTTTCTAAAATACGGATTTCAAACATAAAACTGTTTTCCGCATTGTCAATTCTCTTCTGGAATTCTTCACTTCCCAGATTCTTAATAAATTCATCCGGGTCCTTGTAAGGCTGCATGTTAATCACCTTACCGGTAAGCTCTACTTCCTTCAAAATACCTATGGCTCTCAGTGCCGCTTTCACACCGGCGCCGTCACTGTCAAAGGCAAGATACACATTTTCCGTATACCGGCGCAATATATTGGCATGTCCCGCAGTAAATGCGGTTCCAAGAGATGCCACCGCCTGGGTAAAGCCTGCCTGATGCAAGGATATTACATCCATGTAGCCTTCGCACAGAATAATATTTCCCGTACGTGCCGTTCTTGCAAAGTTAAGACCGAACAGGTTCCGGCTCTTGTCAAACACCTGGGTTTCCGGAGAGTTCAAATACTTCGGCTCACCCTCTCCCATGACACGGCCTCCGAAACCGATTACCCTGTGATTCACATCCTGAATAGGGAACATTACCCTATTCCAGAACAAATCGCTGGTACCGTATCTTTCATTGTATTTTGCAAGTCCCGCATCCTGAATAATCTTATCATCATAGCCCTTGCTCTTTAAGTACTTGGTCAAGTCATCGCTGGTTTTATTGGCGAACCCAAGACCAAATTTATTTCTGGTTTCCTCGCTAAGACGTCTGCCTTGCAGGTAACGCATTCCAATATCGCCTTGCGGGGAACGGAGCTGATAATAGAAATATTTCGCAGCTTCTTTGTTTACTTCCAAGAGTCTTGCCCTGTAATTTTCCCGTTTCCGCATTTCCTCGGAATATTCTATCTCCGGCAAATTCACTCCCGCTCTGTCCGCCAGCATCTTTACCGCTTCGCCAAAGGTATAGTTCTCATAATTCATCACAAAAGTGATTACATTGCCACCTGCGCCGCAGCCAAAGCAATAATACATCTGCTTCTGCCCGGATACGGAGAAGGACGGTGATTTTTCATTATGGAAGGGACAAAGACCAAAATAACTGGCTCCCTTCTTTTGTATTCGCACATAGCCTGACACCACATCCACGATGTCATTTTTCATTCTGACTTCTTCTACTATTTCTTCCGGGTATCTCATGTTTTCCTCTTAATAATGCCAAGACTTTGGTATGTAAATTTCTTCATACTTGGAAATGGCAAATCTATCCGACATTGCACCTACATAATCACAAACAACTACTTCCCTGGGTTCCCCTGCATCAATCATGCGCTTAAACTCATCCGGAAGCACATCGATATTATGCATATAATAATCATAAAGGGTTTCCATCAAACTTTCCGCCTTACATTCCTGGCTTTTGGCGATGGGATTCTGATATACCCGTTCAAACATAAAACTTCTAAGTTTTTTCATAGCATCTGCCACAGGCTCGGACATGCAGATATCGTCCTTATCCAAACTGTTTGTCACAATATCATGAATAAAATGATCCAATCTCTCGCCGGTAGTATATCCGATTACATCGCCGATTTCCTTTGGCACATCCTTTTCTGTCAGGATACCGCCTCTGATGGCATCATCCATATCATGATGAATATAGGCAATCTTATCTGAAAAACGGACTATTTTACCTTCCAACGTGCAAGGCATTCCACTGGTCTGATGGTTCTCAATACCGTCCTTTACCTCGAAAGTCAGGTTCAATCCCTGTCCGTTCTTCTCCAACAGTTCCACTGTACGCACACTCTGTTTATTATGTTCAAAGCCATAGGGGCAAACACGGTCCAGTGCCCTCTCTCCCGCATGGCCAAAGGGCGTATGTCCCAAATCATGTCCCAGAGCAATGGCTTCTACTAAATCTTCGTTTAACCGGAGGGCCTTCGCTATAGTTCTGGCATTTTGGGAAACCTCTAAGGTATGGGTCAACCTTGTTCGGTAATGGTCTCCTTCCGGTGTCAGAAACACCTGTGTCTTATCCTTCAATCTGCGGAAGGCTTTGCTGTGAATAATTCTGTCTCTGTCCCTTTGGAAAACCGGCCGGATGTCGCACTGGGCTTCCTCCCTGGTCCTTCCCTTGGAATTCATACTGAATGCCGCATAAGGACTTAAATATTCCTTTTCCCACTGTTCCAGTCTTTCTCTGATAGTCATGGTACCCCTTTCTGCGGAGCTTGCTCCGCTCCCATAAAACGTCAAAAAAATACATTCCTAATTATAATATTACGCATCAGATTCTGTTTTCCTTTTTTATTTATATATTTTGTACCGTGTCATGGATAATAACGAAGGGGAATCACCTTGTTTCCCCACTGTCCTTCTATTTTTACTTATCCAGTAGGGGTGTGTTCGCTTCATTTCCCCACCTAGACCCTCTTTTCTCACTCCCAAGTGGGGGACTTTTTCTTCTTTTCCCCCACCTAGACCCTCTTTTCCCACTCCCAAGTGGGG
>JAZNGC010000110.1:0-6540 GCA_045589155.1 Lachnospiraceae bacterium | reverse complement strand
TACAGAGCGTCAAATCCAAAAGGCTATGAGAGAACTGATGCAGGATAAAACATGTTTTGTCATTGCACACAGACTATCTACCATCCAAAATGCGGATGTGATATTGGTGCTTAACCATGGAGATGTGGTTGAGCAGGGCACCCATGAAAGCCTGATGGCAAGTAAGGGATTTTATTATAAATTATACGCTGCCCAGTGGGAATAGAGGGCATAGTTTTTCGGGAATATGGAAAAATCATAAATAGGTTAACCCATCGATAGAAGAATACACATGTGTTGTACAGGATAATCCATTGCCTATTAAAAAAATACATGCGATAATCTTAGAAAAGTATTCGGGAGGTTATTATGAAAGAGTTAAAAGGCACACAGGTAAAGCTTTTCGAAGGTGAAATGCTTCGCCGTGAGGACAAAAATAAAAAGTATCTGATGAGTTTGGAAAATAATTACTTGCTTCGCAGCTACCGTCATGAGGCGGGCAGATTTTCCGACAGAGGACATGATCAGAATGCGTTAAACGGTTGGGAGGACTTGAGCTGTCAGCTGAGAGGACATTTTCTGGGACATTGGTTGTCTGCAGCAGCGTTCCATTATCAGGAAACCGGGGACGGTGAATTAAAAGCAAAGGCTGAGGCAATTTTGGATGAACTGGAGCTTTGCCAGAAGGATAACGGCGGCGAGTGGGCATGTTCCGTTCCGGAGAAATATTTGTACTGGATCGGGGAAGGCAGAAATATTTGGGCACCCCAGTACACCATACATAAATTGTTTATGGGACTTGTGGATGTTTACCGCATCATGGGTTCGGAGAAAGCCCTTCACATTGCAGACAAACTGGCAGACTGGTTTTATCGTTGGAGCGGCAGCTACTCTGATGAAAAATTTGATGACATTTTAGATGTGGAAACCGGTGGTATGCTGGAAATCTGGGCAGATTTGCTGGAAATCACAGGGGATGAGAAATATAAGGAGCTTTTGAGACGCTATTACAGAGGCAGACTCTTTGACCCGCTGCTTGCAGGTAAAGATGTTCTTACAAATATGCATGCCAACACCACCATTCCGGAAGTGATGGGATGTGCCAGAGCCTATGAAGTAACCGGCGACGAAAAATGGCTGGATATTGTTAAGTGTTACTGGAAATGTGCGGTTACCGACAGAGGCGCCTTTGTGACAGGTGGTCAGACCCAGGGTGAAATCTGGACACCGAAGATGAAACTGAAAGCAAGACTTGGCGATAAAAACCAGGAGCATTGTACGGTTTACAATATGATCCGCTTGGCAGAATTCCTGTTCCGTCAGACCAAGGACCCTGCTTATATGCACTACATTGAATATAATGTGCAGAACGGTATTTTTGCCCAGACTTATGGCCCGGGCGATGGACTGCTCACCTATTTCCTTCCCATGAAGGCAGGTAGCAAAAAGGATTGGGCGGGAAGAAGAGATACCTTCTTCTGCTGTCACGGCACAATGGTCCAGGCCAATGCAGCATGGAACCGCCGTATTTACTATCAGGATGCAGAGCAGATTTATGTTACTTCCTATGTAAATTCCGAGGCAAGCTTTGAAGTGAATGGGGTACCTGTCCGTTTGCTTCAGAGACAGGATATGTTAAACGGAAGTATGATGACCTGTTCCGAAAACAATACAAAGCAGACGGTGAATGACATTGCCAGTGCCTATGCCAACAGACCGGACTTTAGAAAATATGATTTTGTAGTAAAGATCGGACAGGATGTTGCGTTTACATTGTTGTTCCGTATCCCCGATTGGATTAAAGCAGAGGCTACAGTATATGTAAATGATGAAGTGGTGGAAAAAACATCTGCAACAGATAAATTTGTATCCATCAAAAGAACTTGGAAGGATGGGGACAAGGTGGTACTGACCTTCCCGATCGGACTTACCTTTGTTACTTTGCCGGATGATGAAACCATGGGAGCTTTCCGTTATGGTCCCGATGTGCTTGCAGGTGTGACAGAGCAGGAAAGAATTTTGAAACTGGAGAGTGAAAGACCGGAGGATGAGTTATCCGCTGATACAGAGCGTCAGTGGGGAGACTTCCGCACCTTCTATCGCACGGAGAATCAGGATCCCGGCATCAGCTTTGTGAAGTTGAACGAGATAGGAGCAGAAAGCTATCAGATATATTTTAAAGTGAAGAAATAGAAATTATGAATGAACACGGGGCTGTCCATAATGGATAGCCCCGTGTTTGATCTTGCAGAAATTAGTTATTGAACGGTTTGCCGAAAAAAGATATAATGAAAAAAAGCAGGGGGGCGGATGCTTATGTCAAATACATTATTGGTAAAGGAACTGATAAGCAAGTATAAAGAGAATATGGACCGTCAAAGAGAATTGGACGAGCTTCTTTTGACAGACCAAAGTAAGCAGGAGTGGATTTCCTGTTTGCAGAACCGGGCTGTGGAAAATCAAAAAATGTATAATGAAAACGGGGAACTTCTGGAAGAATTGGAAAAATGGCTGGAGCAGCCTTTGGATGAGGAGAATGCGGAGGTTCTCTGCTGGGAGTGTCAACAAATGTATTCAGAAGGGTATGATGACTGTCAGGTGTTATTACCCATGCTATATAAGTTAATAGGGTACTATGAAGAGCAGGAGAATTTTGATAAACTAATATTTCTTTACTGTGCCATATATTATGAAGAAGGTGAAGTGCGCAACCGTAGGGAAGGCTGCCAAAAATTTGATGTAACCTATCTTTTTAAAGCTTTGCAATATAAAAAGGTTTATTTGACAAAATTAGATTTAAAGAGCAGACAACTAATATGGAGTTCGTACTATAATCTGATTGTAACGGGATTTGCAAACAGAGCCATTACGGCAGATGAGGCATACGGTTATTATAAAGAGGCTATGTCATTTTGGAATTCCGCCGAGGTGCAGGAATTAGATGGAAAAGATGCATTGATTCCTGAAATTATTCATGCAATTGAAAAAGAATGGTTGGTTATTGAAGAACAGATTGAAGAATGCAGCCCGGAAACAAAAGAGGCTTTTTGTAGGGAGGCTCTTCGGATTTATGAAGAAGAGATAAAGGAAGAAAGTGATATTTATGGAATCAACAGTGAAGTTTATGCTGCCTATTTGCATGCAAAATTTTTGTTGAAGGAAATGACAATTGATGAGATTGTAGATGTCTATTTTGCTTACTATCAGGAAAAATCGAAACGTTGTTCCGAAGATATTAAAGAGGTGGGGGATGAATTTTACTTTTTGATTAATACCCCGCTGATCTTAGAGCGATGGTTGCATCTGGGAGTTTCGGAAGAGAAAAGCAAGCAGATTATGGGTACATTAAAACGTCAGACCCAGGAAACCTGGTATGCAAAATTGGGAAAAGTTGTCCCCTCTTTTGTCAACGAAGTGATGGCGGAATGGTGCTTTAAATTGATACAATATATGGATTCCCAGGAAGAGAAAGAAGAATGTCTTTTCCAACTGTTGGTACGCAGACAGTTGCCCACTTATTTACATTCTGTCATGGTTACTAATTTGACGGAAGCATTGTGTAAGGAGGCAAAACGGAACCGTCCGGACTTATTTGAAGGATTAGACGATTCCGTAAAAGGTGATTTGGTAGGGTATGCGAAACGCTGTGCTTTATTGCATGATGTGGGAAAAACCAGGATTACGGATATTGTAAACACCCAGAGCAGACGCCTTTGGGACAGAGAATTTGCGGGAATAAAACGTCATCCTTCTTTTGGTGCCGAAATGATAGAAAAAGACAGTGATTTGGCCAGATTCCGGGATGTGGCATTTGGGCATCACAAGTTTTATGATGGTTCTGCAGGATATCCGGTGGATTTTGACAATACAAAATCGCCCTATCGTATTATGATTGACATGATTACAATATGTGACTGTATTGATGCTGCAACAGACCATTTGGGCAGAAATTATAAACGGGCGAAAAGTTTGGAAGATGTACTAGGCGAATTGGTGGAAGGAAAGGGAACCCGTTATAATCCGGATTTGGTTGAGGTAATCGAAAATTCTCCTCGCCTTATCAAAGAGATGAGTTATATTGTAAGCGAGGGCCGATTGGATATTATGTATCGGGCATATTTGGAAAGTGTAATATAAAAAATAATGAGGCTGTTCTGAAATCATGATGTTGATATCATAATCCGGAACAGCCTCTTATATTTTGGTTAAGTACTATAATGTTGCACCGAAGTCAGATACGATAATCTGGCCTGTGATAGCTCTGGATTCATCACTTGCAAGGAAGAGCAGGATGTTTGCTACGTCTTCCGGCATGCAAATGGGAACGGTCAGGTTCATATGCTTTCTCATCTGGCCGAACATATCCTGGTTTAATGTAGCGGGATCTGTCTTTGCCATAGGAGTAGCGATAGAGCTGGGATTTACGGAATTACAGCGGATACCTGTGCCTGTAAATCTCATTGCGGTATGTTTTGTAAGTCCTACAATTGCAGCTTTACTTGTAACGTATGCGGCACCGCCTGTACCAAACTGGCCTGCAACGGAGTCTAAGTTGATGATGGAACCGGAATTGTTCTTAATCATCTCTTTTAATACGGCTCTTGTGCAGTACAGAGTACCTTTTGTGTTAATGCCTAAAACATATTCTAAATCTTCATCTTCGTAGCAGTCGATGGGTTTTAAGCCTGCTTCCAAAACGCCGGCGTTGTTTACCAGAACATCAACCTTTCCGAATGTTTCAACTGTTTTTGCTACGAGGTTCTCAACGTCTTCTACTTTTGAAACGTCAGTCTGTACAATCAGTACTTCTCCGCCATCTGCTTTAATCTGCTCAGCTACTTCCTCAAGCTGGGGAAGACGACGGGCACTGATCACTACTTTTGCCCCTTCTTTTGCGAATAATTTTGCGGTAGCCGCACCTACACCGGAGTTACTACCGGTTACGATTGCTACTTTGCCATCTAAACGACCCATAATAAAATACCTACCTTTCGTAATATAAAAACCTACCTTCCCATTATAATGGTTGGCGGTGGAAGAAACAACTAAAATATAAAACATTCTTTGGTTGTAGGGAAGATTTGAACTTGTTATAATAGAACGGAAAAAGGAATCGGGAGGCATTTATGAGCACACTGGAAAGGAAAGTTGACAATATTATTGCAGAGGGAATAAAGCAGGAAAATCTGGTGGGAGCCAATGTGCTTGTTTTACATAAAGGGAAGGAAATTTTTCGGAAGAGTTACGGCTATGCGGACCGGGAAAACCAGGTAGTGATGCAGGATGATACCATTTTCAGACTGTACTCCATGAGTAAGCCGGTGCTTTCCATAGCAGCCATGATTGCCATGGAAAAAGGTCTCATTGGGTTGCAGGATCCGGTGAGTAAATATATGCCGGAGTATGGGGAACTGAAAGTTTATGAGGCGGACGGCTCCGTCAGACCTGCGAAAACAGAGATGACGGTTTTTCAGTTACTTACCATGACATCCGCACTCTGCTATCCAAATATGGACTCAAAAACCGGGTTGGCTATGTGTAAGGTTTTTGCGGATACAAAGGTGAAACTGCGTAGAGGTGAGCATACAACCACCAGGGAATATTGCAGACTTTTTGCGGAGGTTCCCTTGGATTTTGACCCGGGAGTAAGATGGCAGTACGGACTGTCTGCGGATGTTCTGGGGTGTGTTATTGAGATTGCAGCCGGAAAGAGCCTTGGGCAGTTTATGAAAGAGGAAATTTTTGATCCCCTTGAGATGGTGGATACCGGTTTCTTTGTGCCAAAAGAGAAATGGAACCGGTTTGCCCAGTGGTATAAAAAAGACGAAGGAACCGGACATATCGGTGTGTTTAAAGATTGGCATCTGGGCGTTGGAAAATATGATGAGGCCCCTTTGTTTGAATCCGGTGGTGCGGGATTGGTTTCTACCTTGGAAGATTACAGTCATATTGCCCGAATGATATTAAATGGCGGAACCTATAAAGGAAAACAAATTTTAAAACCGGAAACAATCAAACTTATGTCTACGGATCACCTGACAAAGGAGCAGAAGATACGTTTTGATTGGGACAGTGTAAAAGGCCATGGCTACGGATTTTTGATGAGAATAGTGCAGGAGCCCGAAGCTACCGGAACCCATGCGACCCCGGGAGATTTCGGCTGGGATGGTTGGACAGGTACTTATATCAGCATGAATCCGGAAAAAGAGTTGGCCATTGTCTACCTCATGCAGAGAGTGGACACGGGAACCACTAAAGAGGTTATGGATATAAAGAATGCTGTGTATGATGAGATAGAAGAAAGATAAGCTATAAAAATGAACATTTTAACTTTGGAAAATATTACAAAAGCATATGGTGAGCGGAAACTGTTTGATGATGCTTCCTTTTTTCTTCAGGAAGGGGAAAAGGTGGGAATCATCGGTATTAACGGAACGGGAAAAACTACGCTTCTTAAAATGGCAGCAGGATTAGAAGAGCCGGATGAAGGTAAGGTGGTTATGGCAAATGGTATCAAAGTGCGCTATTTGTCCCAAAATCCGGAATTTAACCCTAGGGATA
>JAZNGC010000109.1:0-22551 GCA_045589155.1 Lachnospiraceae bacterium | reverse complement strand
ACCGGCAATTACGGATGTCCTGAGGATTTGGGATGAGCTATTGGAAGAATATGATGAGGTTGTCCACATTCCTATGAGCAGTGGTCTGTCCGGTTCTTGTCAGACTGCAATGATGTTGGCAGAGGATTATGATGGAAAAGTGCAAGTTGTGAACAATCAACGCATTTCTGTTACCCAGAGACAATCGGCACTTGATGCATTGGAACTTGCAAAGGCAGGGAAAAGTGCGTTAGAAATTAAAGAAATTTTAGAAGCAGACAAGTTTAACAGTACTATATATATTATGCTTGACACCCTTTTTTACTTGAAAAAAGGTGGGAGAATTACTCCTGCTGCTGCAGCGATTGGTACTATGTTAAAATTAAAGCCTGTGCTTACCATTCAAGGGGAAAAACTGGATGCTTTTGCGAAGGCACGAACCACAGCCCAAGGAAAAAGCCTGATGCTGAACGCGATAAAAAAAGATATAGAAGAGCGTTTTGGTATTTCAGACGAAAATAATGATGTTTGGTTGCAAATGGCGTATACCAATAATTTTGAAGAAATAATGGAATTTAAAAAGGAATTTCAGGAAATGTTTCCCGGATATGATATTCATGTTGCCCCCCTTTCTTTAAGTGTGGCCTGTCATATCGGTCCCGGTGCCCTTGCTCTTGCAGCAACAAAAAAAATACAAGTTTAACAGGATAAAAACTCTGCTTGGATTAAGCAGAGTTTTTTGCAATATATAGTAGATTTTTCTTTAAATGCCACTAAATGTATGGTATAATTATCCTAGATTTGTGCAATCTAAAAAGCACGAAGGAGAGATGTGAAAAATGGCAAAGACAAATACATATGACGCTTCCAGTATTACGGTTTTAGAAGGTCTCGAGGCGGTACGTGTCCGTCCCGGTATGTATATCGGAAGTGTTTCTACCAAAGGCTTGAATCATTTGATATACGAAATTGTAGACAATGCTGTGGATGAGCATCTGGCGGGATATTGTGATAAAATCCGGGTGACTTTAGAGGCGGACGGTTCTGCAACAATTACAGATAACGGGCGTGGTATACCTGTTGGAATGCATGAAAAAGGAATCAGTGCAGAACGTTTGGTATTTACTACACTTCATGCCGGTGGTAAATTTGACAATTCCGCATATAAAACCAGTGGTGGTTTACATGGTGTCGGTTCATCTGTTGTAAATGCACTTTCTACAAGATTGACTGTTCAAGTCAAAAGTGGCGGATATATTTATGAAGATAAATACGAACGTGGTAATCCGGTAATTGACTTAATAGATGGTTTGCTTCCGGTAATAGGCAAAACAAAAGAAACCGGAACCAGCATTAATTTTTTGCCGGATGATATTATTTTTGATAAAACCCGGTTTAAAGAAGATGATGTTAAGAGCAGATTGCATGAAACGGCTTACCTGAATCCAAATCTCACGATTATTTTTGAAGATAAGAGAAAAGAAGAACCGGAATGCGTGGAGTATCATGAGCCGGAAGGTATTATTGGGTTTATTAAAGATATGAACAAATCTTCGGAGGCGGTTCATGACGTAATCTTTATTTCCGGTGAGAGCGAAGGGGTATCCGTTGAGGTTGCTTTCCAGTATGTAAATGAGTTTCACGAAAATGTTCTTGGTTTTTGTAACAATATTTATAACGCGGAGGGCGGTACTCATCTTACCGGTTTCAAAACTGCATTTACAAACGTAATTAATACTTATGCCAGAGAATTAAATATTCTAAAAGAAAAGGATATAAATTTTACCGGTGCGGATGTCCGTAACGGTATGACGGCGGTGGTGTCCATTAAACATCCGGATCCCAGATTTGAAGGACAAACCAAGACAAAACTGGACAACCAGGATGCTGCAAAAGTGGTTGCGAAGGTTACCAGTGAGGAAATTGTAAGATATTTTGACAGAAACTTAGAGGCATTAAAGAATATTATTTCTTGCGCAGAGAAAGCTGCAAAAATCCGAAAATCAGAGGAAAAAGCAAAGACTAATATGCTTACAAAACAAAAATTCTCCTTTGATTCTAACGGAAAACTTGCAAATTGCGTTTCAAAAGATGCAGAAAAATGTGAAATTTTTATTGTAGAGGGTGATTCTGCAGGTGGTAGTGCAAAATCAGCCAGAGACCGTATGTATCAGGCGATTTTGCCTATCAGGGGTAAAATTTTAAATGTAGAAAAAGCAAGTATTGATAAGGTGCTTGCCAATGCGGAAATCAAAACAATGATTAATGCCTTTGGTTGCGGTTTCTCAGAAGGTTATGGTAATGATTTTGATATCAGCAAACTCCGCTATGACAAGATAATTATTATGGCCGATGCGGATGTGGATGGTGCCCATATCAGCACCCTGTTGCTTACCTTGTTTTACCGTTTTATGCCGGAACTTATCTATGAAGGACACGTTTATATTGCAATGCCGCCCCTTTACAAGGCGATGCCTTCCAAGGGAGAGGAAGAATATCTGTATGACGATAAAGCGTTGGAAAAATACCGTAAGACACATAAAGGTCCTTTCACCCTGCAACGATACAAAGGTCTTGGCGAAATGGATGCCCAGCAGTTATGGGAGACAACCTTAAATCCGGAAACAAGAATGCTTAAGAAAGTTGAAATCGAAGACGGCCGTATGGCATCCAGTGTAACGGAACTTTTGATGGGAACGGAGGTTCCGCCCAGAAAAGCCTTTATATATGAGCATGCGGAAGATGCCGAACTGGATGTGTAAAACAGTTTGATTTGGCATTTGAATGTCTAAGGAGTAGAAACTATGAATGATAATAGAATTATTCGCACGGAATATTCCGATGTGATGCAAAAATCATATATTGATTATGCCATGAGTGTTATTGTGGCCAGAGCTTTACCGGATGCAAGAGACGGTTTAAAGCCGGTTCAGAGACGTGTGCTTTACGATATGTATGAACTGGGTATTAAATATGATAAGCCTTATCGTAAGAGTGCCCGTATTGTCGGTGACACCATGGGTAAATATCACCCCCACGGTGACAGTTCCATTTACGATGCGTTGGTTGTAATGACACAGGACTTCAAAAAAGGGCTGCCGCTTGTAGACGGGCATGGTAACTTCGGTAATATCGAAGGAGACGGCGCTGCGGCAATGCGTTATACCGAAGCCAGATTACAAAAGATAACCCAGGAAGCATTTTTGGCTGACTTGGATAAAGACGTTGTGGATTTTATGCCAAACTTTGATGAGACAGAAAAAGAACCCACCGTTCTTCCGGTTAAGATTCCTAATCTTTTGATTAATGGTTCGGAAGGTATTGCGGTTGGTATGGCAACCAGTATTCCGCCCCATAACCTTGCGGAAGTAATTGATGCCATGAAGGCATATATGAAAGATGAAAATATTTCCACAAGAGAACTGATGCGTTATATGCCGGGACCTGATTTCCCTACCGGTGGTATTGTCATTAATAAAGATGAATTGTTAGATATCTATGAAACCGGTGTGGGTAAGGTAAAGATACGTGGTAAGGTTGAGGTTGAAAAGGTAAAAGGCGGCAAACTGAATCTGGTTATAACCGAGATTCCTTATACAATGATTGGTATGGGTATCGGTAAATTCCTTTCTGATGTGGCGGCGCTTTCTGAGACCAAAAAGACAGCGGATATTATTGATATCTCAAACCAGTCTTCTAAAGAAGGAATCCGTATTGTGATTGAACTGCGCAAAGATACGGATGTAGAGAATTTTAAAAATATGCTCTATAAAAAGACCCGTCTGGAAGATACGTTCGGGGTAAATATGCTTGCTATTGCAGATGGAAGACCGGAAACTATGGGCCTGAAACAGATTTTAAAGGCAAATGTTGATTTCCAGTTTGAGGTGGCAACAAGAAAGTATACCAACCTTCTTGCAAAAGAGATGGACCGCAAGGAAATTCAGGAAGGACTTATTAAAGCATGTAATGTTATCGACCTGATTATCGAGATTTTGCGTGGTTCCAAAGACCGTACCATGGCAAAACTTTGTCTGACAGAAGGAAAGATTGACGGTATCAAATTTAAATCCAAAGAATCTAAGATTATGGCAACCCAGCTTATGTTTACGGAAAAGCAGGCAAATGCCATTCTTGAGATGCGTTTATACAAATTAATTGGCCTGGAAATAGAAGCCCTGATCAATGAACATGAAGAAACCATGGCAAATATCTACCGTTATGAAGATATTTTGGCCCGCAGGGATTCTATGGCTCAGGTTATTATGAATGAACTTGAGGCAATCAAGAAAGAATATAGGGCAGACAGAAAAACCGTTATCGAAAACGGCGAAGAAGCTGTTTATGAAGAAAAGAAAATTGAGGAAATGGAAGTTATGTTCCTCATGGACCGTTTCGGTTATGCGAAAACAGTGGATATGTCTACTTATGAAAGAAATAAAGAAGCTGCAGATGCTGAAAATAAGTATATATTTAAGTGTAAAAATACCGGTAAGGTTTGTATTTTTACAAATGGCGGTCAACTTCATACAATTAAAGTGATGGATTTACCTTTTGGTAAATTCCGTGACAAAGGAATTCCGGTTGATAATGTCAGCAACTACGATTCCAAGACGGAAGATATTGTGTTTATGGCAAGTCAGTCTGACCTCAATTTATACAGGATTATTTTTGTCACAAAGCAATCCATGATGAAAGTGGTTGACGGCGGTGAATTTGATGTGGCAAAGAGAACGGTTGCAGCAACCAAGCTTGGTGACGGTGATGAAGTTGTGAATGTTGCCGTGTTGAAGGACCAGAAAAATATTGTCCTTCAGACCACAGACGGATTTTTCCTTAGATTTCCTGTGGAGGAAATTCCGGAAAAGAAGAAGAGCGCAATTGGTGTACGTGGCATGAAACTTTCCGATAAAGCAGAGATTGAGGCAGTGTATTATACCAAAAATGCAGTAGAGACAACCATAAAATATAAGAATAAGAACATGGTTTTGAACGGTTTGAAACTTGGAAAACGGGACACAAAAGGAACAAAAGTGAGGGTTTAATATGAGAGTAATAGCAGGGACTGTCCGAAGCCTTCCCCTTAAAACGCCGGCAGGAATGGATACCAGACCAACTACCGATCGAATAAAAGAAACGCTTTTTAACGTGTTACAGGCAGATGTACCGGATAGTGTATTTGTGGATTTGTTTAGCGGAAGTGGTGGGATTGGAATTGAAGCTTTAAGCCGCGGTGCAAGAAAGGCATATTTTGTAGATTCTGCTTCTGCCTGTGCCGGTTGTATCACAGAAAATCTTTTGTTTACAAGATTGGCTGACAAAGGCGTTTTGCTCAAACAGGATGTTCTCAGTGCACTTCACAGTATTTATGAAAAGCATGTGGATATTGTCTTTATGGATCCGCCCTATGACCAAGGATTAGAACGACAGGTTCTGGAACAGTTAAAAGGAATGAAATATGTGGATGAAGAGACACTGATAGTTGTGGAAGCTTCTATTCACACTGATTTTTCCTATTTGGAAGAAATGGGTTATGAGTTGGTAAAAGAAAAAACATATAAGACCAATAAACATATTTTTGTACGTTTGGAGGAAAAAGATTCGTGAAAAAAGCTGTTTATCCGGGAAGCTTTGACCCGGTTACTTATGGACATATTGATATTATAAAGCGTGCTGCAGAAATGTTTGATGAACTTACAGTATGTGTTCTGAATAATAAAGGAAAAACTCCGTTGTTTTCTGTAGAAGAACGTGTTAAGATATTAGAAGAGGCAACCAAGGATATAGCTAATGTAAAAGTAGATTCTTTTAGCGGCCTTTTGATTGATTACGCAAGAAACAATGGTGTTCCGACTATTGTTCGTGGTCTGCGGGCAATTACAGATTTCGAGTATGAACTACAGATTGCCCAGACTAATCGTGTTTTGTCGGAAGGTAAAGTGGATACCATATTCCTTACAACAGCTTTGGAATATTCTTATCTCAGTTCTTCCAGCGTAAAAGAAATTGCCAGTTTTGGTGGTGATATCAGCAGATGTGTGCCGGCAGAGGTTGCGAAAGAAACCTATAGGAAATTTGGGATTCATAAATAATGTGTCAATAAAGTGAGGGTACGTATGAGTAGCAAGATTGAACAATTAATTGATGAAATTGAAGAGTATATCGACACTTGTAAATATCAGCCTTTGTCCAGTACAAAAATCGTAGTGAACAAGGAGGAAATTGATTCTTTGCTGAGAGAACTGCGTATGAAAACGCCGGATGAGATTAAGCGTTACCAGAAAATTATCAGCAATAAAGAAGCAATTTTGAATGATGCAAAAGCCAAAGCAGAGACACTTATCCGCGAGGCAACCATCCAGACAAATGAGCTCATTAACGAACATGAGATTATGCAACAGGCGTATGCCCAGGCGAACGAGATCGTTACTATGGCAACCAGACAGGGACAGGAAATTCTGGATAATGCTACAATGGAAGCAAATGCGGTTCGTATGGCAGCTATGCAGTATATGGATGATATGCTTGCTAATCTGGAAAATATTATTGCGGCTTCTTCCCAGAATGCTGCGGCAAATTATGATAATTTGCTGAATAATATGAATCATTATATGGAGATCATCCAGTCTAACCGTGCCGAGTTACATCCGGTGGAAGATGAATTGACAGAAGTTGATTTAAATGATGATGAGACAGAAGATAGCATTGAGTTAATGTAATCTTTGTGAAACAAAAACAATTATGACCGGTTTCCTTTCGAAGCCGGTCATTCCTTGATTATAGGGAGATTACGTGTGAAGAATCATAATGTATTGAAAATTAATAAAAAAATATTTATAACAATAATTCTTATTTGCTTAGCTGTTGGGTGTTTGAAAATGGAAACCTATGCAGAAAAAGACTATCGTTTTCTTAACGATGACGGAGAATTGATTATTGTACTGGATCCGGGGCATGGCGGAGAAAATTTGGGAGCAGATTATAATGGCTATATTGAAAAAGAAATGAATATGATAGTAGCCAATGCCATGTATGAGGAATTGTCAAAGTATGATGGAATAACGGTGTACATGACCAGGACAGGTGATGTGGAGACTGATATTAGTCTAAAGGATAGAGCGAAGATTGCAAAAGACTTAAATGCGGATTATCTTTTTTGTCTTCATTTTAATATGTCAGCAAACAATAATTTTTATGGCTCTGAAGTCTGGATACAATCTAAAGGTCAGGAAAATAGGGATGGTTATGCTTTTGCCGGTATCCAATTACAGGAAATGAAGAATTTGGGTCTGTTTATCCGTGGGGTAAAAACCAGATTGAATGAAAAAGGGACCGATTATTATGGTATTTTACGGCAGTGTAAGGAATATGGGATTCCTGCGGCTTTGATTGAACATTGTCATGTGGATAATGCAATGGATGTGGATTTCTGTGATTCCAAGGAAGATTTAGAAGCATTTGGTAAGGCTGATGCCACGGCGGTTGCAAAATATTTCGGGTTATCCAGTACGGAACTGGGTGTGGATTACAGTGGGTATGTGATTCCAACTCAAATTGATGAGAATCAAGAATATATATATTTTGATACCACAGAACCGGAAGTGAGTGTATTACATTTGGAAGAATGTGATTATGAAAAAAGAAAGGTGACAGTGAAAGTTACAGGAAGTGATTCCCAGACTCCTATGCTTTATTATGCATATAGTGTAGATGGCGGAGAAACTTTTTCAGAATGTTTTCCTTGGCCGGATGCAGATATGCTGACGGATGAAAGCAAGGAAAGTTTTAGCTTTACCATCGATATAGAAGAGGGAACAACTCCAACTATCGTTACAAGAGTTTATAACAAGTATGATAGGTATACGGATAGTAATATTTTGACAGGGTTTTCCCAATTTCCGGAGCGAGAGGTTTTTGATGAAAAGAAATCTCCTGCCACAGAAGAAGCAGTTAAAGAAAACGATTCTGAAGAAGATGGATTTCTCACCCAAAAAGAGGTATCCGGTATGGCAGAAAAAAATACGGATAGCGGAAGCCTTTTACTATGTTTGATATGTGTAGTTTGCATAGTGGTAATTATATTGATTGAAATTTCCATTATAAAACCCAAGCGTAATAGAAAACAGAAATAAGGCTTAAAACAGTTTTGTGTGTAACATAGGTTTGAATGGATAAATCATTGCTCCGGATGATGCTGGCGGTTTGTGCAATACAAGACATTCCGCCAAAAGGTAACAAGATAAGAGAGAGCAAAGGATAGGAATTTTTGATTTTTCCAAGCCCGCCGGTGATTTCCAATAATCCGTTTAAAACGGGAAGGAGAGATTGTAAAGTCGTTTTTGATAAAAGCACATAAGGAACGATGTTTAGAAGATTAAAAAAAATCATATATCCTCCAAGAATTGTTATGCTGTTTAGGGAAGATATAATGGCATCATCGATGGAAAATAATAAGTTGTTATCAAAATGACCGGTTTTGTTACAAATGATTTGGGATGAGAATGTTTTTTTCTCTTCTGATATTGCCTTGCGATATATTACATATCGGAGAAAAATACCATAAAGAAAGGGTATTCCATACATTCCGAACAGATATGGCAAGAACTTTCCGGTAATTCCTATTGTTGGCAAAGCAAAACCAAGAAAATAAATAGGACCGATGTTATTACAGAAAGCCAATAGAAAAGTTGCTTCTGCTTTACCGATTTTGTTTCTTTCATATAATTCGGAAATGACTTTTGATCCCATGGGAAAACCACACAGGAATCCCATAATAATACAGTAAATTCCGTTTGCTGAGATGGAAAAAACAGGTTTTAGGATAGGATAAAAAATACCGGCAAAATCTTCGGTCAAATTCATTCTTACCATGATACCGGACAGAATCATAAAAGGAAGCAGTGTAGGTATCATATGATTGAACCATAGGTTTAGGCCGTTCAAAGCAAGAGAAAGACTTAATTCTGAATGTGTGAGAATAAGTGCTGTTAAAATGAGAAAGAAAGCGGTTAAAAATTTTTTTCTGTAATTCATAAAAGATACCGTTTTTTTCTACTATATGTAAATGAGGACAGGAATATGGCAGAATTTTTTTATGAAAGAAAAATCAATTATTATGAGACAGACCAGATGGGGATTGTCCATCATTCCAATTATATCCGTTGGATGGAAGAGGCGAGAATTGAACTTTTGGAAAACTTAGGGATGCCATACGACAAGATGGAGGAAGCAGGGGTGTTGATTCCGGTATTATCTGCATCTTGTGAATATAGAAAAGCCTTCCGTTTTGGGGAAAGTTTCCGGATCCACGTGTTTCCTTTGGAATTTAATGGAGTAAAAATGAAGCTTGGATACAAGATTTATAATAAAACAACCGGAGAACTTCATTCGGTTGGAGAAACCGGTCATTGCTTTTTGGATAAGGAATTGAAGTTAATCCGCATGAAGAAGGATTATCCTGAAATTTATAATGGATTTGCTTCTTGGAATGAAAAAGAAAACAGTGAAAAAAGGTAGATAAAGGATTAGAAATGGTCAGATTAGACAAGTTTTTGTGCGATATGGGAATCGGCACAAGAAGTGAAGTGAAAAATTTCATAAAAAGAGGACAGGTTTGTTTGAACGGTGAAGTAGTAAAAAAACCTGAAATAAAGGTGGATGCAAACAGAGATTTGGTGACATATAATGGGGTGAGATGCGTTTATGTACAATATGCTTATTATATGTTAAACAAGCCTGCGGGAGTGGTTTCAGCCACAAGGGACAGATTGTCCGAAACCGTTTTAGATTTATTGGGAAATCCGGGAATAAAAGGACTATTTCCGGTAGGAAGACTGGATAAAGATACGGAAGGTCTTTTACTGATTACCAACGACGGTATGCTGGCCCATGAATTATTATCTCCCAAGAAACATGTGGATAAAGTGTATTATGTACGCATAGCAAAAAAATTACAGGCCGATGATATCAGGAGACTGGAAACAGGGGTTACCATAGAGGAAGGTTGTTTAAGTATGCCTGCTAAAGTAGAGGTGTTAAGCGAAAAGGAGATATTACTTACCATTCATGAAGGGAAATTTCATCAGGTTAAAAAAATGCTTCATGCAGTGGATAATGAGGTTTTGTATTTGAAACGATTAGCCATGGGGCCCTTGCGTTTAGATGAAAGTCTTGCGCCCGGTGCCTTCAGACCTCTTACCGAGGACGAAGTGGCTGAACTGAAAGGAAATAAGGAGTAGCGTAATGCTGAAAAATATTGAAGCGGTTATTTTTGATTTGGATGGTTCACTGGTTGATTCCATGTGGATGTGGTATGATATTGACGTGGAATATTTAAAACGGTTTGGAATAGAATGTCCTGCGGATTTACAGGCCAGCATAGAAGGAATGAGTTTCAGCGAAACTTCGGTCTATTTTAAAGAAAGATTTTCTCTGCCGGATTCTATTGAGCAAATAAAAAAAGATTGGAATGATATGGCGTGGGATAAATATCTTCATGAAGTGCCCTTCAAAGAAGGTGCTTATGATTTTTTGTGCCATTGTAAAGAACAGGGAATCAAACTGGGTATTGCAACCAGTAATTCCAGGGAATTGGTGGAAAATATAGCTTCCGTACATGGTTTGGACAATTTTTTTGCCTGTATTATGACCGGTTGTGATGTGGCAAAAGGAAAGCCTGCGCCGGATATTTACCTGGCAGTGGCTGAAAAACTTGGTGTTTTACCGGAAAAGTGTCTGGTCTTTGAGGATATCGTTCCCGGGATTATGGCGGGAAAAAGTGCAGGTATGAAGGTGTGCGCCGTGGACGATGCCTATTCCGCATATCAGGAGGAAGAAAAGCGGAAGTTGGCAGATTATTATATTAAAGATTTTAGAGGGATAATTTAGTGAATACAAATTTTTTGCCTGTCTGTAAGGAAGATTTATTTGAAAGAAATATAGAGCAGCTGGATTTTGTTTATGTAATCGGTGATGCATATGTGGACCATCCGTCTTTTGGCCCGGCTATTATCAGCCGTATTTTAGAGTCTCACGGGTATACAGTAGGCATTATTTCACAACCGGACTGGAAAGAGGATAGCAGTATCTCCGTTTTAGGAAAACCCCGTCTTGGATTTCTTGTTTCCGGCGGAAACATGGATAGTATGGTTAACCATTATTCCGTGTCGAAAAAAAGGAGAGAGAGCGATGCGTATACTCCCGGTGGTATAATGGGAAAGAGACCGGATTATGCTACTGTAGTTTACTGTAATCTGATTCGCAGAACCTATAAGGATGCACCTATTATTATTGGTGGCATTGAAGCCAGTCTGCGTCGTATGGCACATTATGATTATTGGTCAGATAAATTCAAACGTTCCATATTACTGGACAGTCAGGCTGACTTAATTTCCTATGGAATGGGAGAAAAATCCATTGTGGAAATAGCAGATGCCCTTGCCAGCGGAATTACGGTAAAAGATATTACCTTTGTGCCGGGAACGGTTTACAAAACAAAGGATATCGCTAACATTTATAACTGCATTAAACTACCGGATTATGATTCTATGAAAAATGTTCCGGCTGAATATGCAAAAAGCTTTGCAATCCAATACGAAAACACAGATCCATTTAATGGAAAATACTTGATCGAACCTTATCCCAATGGTGTGTTTGTGGTACAAAATCCTCCACAGCCGCCGCTTTCCACAGAAGAAATGGATGGGGTATATGCACTTCCTTATGCAAGAACCTATCATCCTATGTACGAGGAAGCAGGCGGAGTTCCCGCTATAAAAGAGATTAAATTTTCGCTGATTAGCAACAGAGGTTGTTTTGGTGGTTGTAATTTTTGCGCTCTTACCTTTCATCAGGGCAGAATTATACAGACCAGAAGTCATGAATCCATTATAGAAGAGGCAAAACAGTTAATTGGTGATCCTGAATTTAAAGGATATATTCATGATGTAGGTGGTCCTACGGCTAACTTTAGACATCCATCCTGTGAAAAACAGATGACTCATGGTGTATGCAAAAACAAACAGTGTCTTTTCCCGGGACCTTGTAAAAATATGAGGGTAGATCATTCGGATTACTTGGCTTTGCTGCGTAAATTACGGGCACTTCCCGGAGTAAAGAAGGTATTTGTACGTTCCGGGATACGCTTTGACTATTTACTTGCGGACAAGGACGACACGTTCTTTAAAGAACTTGTGGAACATCATGTCAGCGGACAGCTCAAGGTGGCTCCGGAACATATTTCCGATGCAGTGTTGTCTAAACTGGGCAAACCTCCCAGAGTAGTTTATGATAAATTTGTAGAGAAATATAAGAGACTAAACAAGCAGCTTGGAAAAAATCAATTTCTGGTGCCTTATTTAATGTCTTCCCATCCGGGCTCTACATTAAAAGAAGCTATAGAACTTGCAGAGTATTTAAGGGATTTAGGATATATGCCGGAACAGGTACAGGATTTTTATCCCACACCATCTACGGTTTCCACGGTGATGTATTACACCGGTATTGATCCAAGGGATATGAAACCGGTTTATGTATGCAGAAATCCTCATGAAAAGGCAATGCAGAGAGCTTTAATCCAGTATCGTAATCCAAACAACTATGATTTGGTGCGGGAAGCTCTTGTAAAAGCCGGCAGAGAGGACTTAATCGGTTTTGAAAAAAATTGTTTAATCCGCCCCAGAAGACTTTCATCCGAAAACGGATATAAGGGGATAAAAGATAATGGAAAAGGGAAGCAAAATTCTCATTCCGGAAAAAGCACAGTAAAACAAACCGGGAAAAATACAGGCGGAAAGAAGAAAACAATCCGAAATGTGCATAAAAAGAAAGGGTAAAATATGAATATTATTATTATTACCGGTGCTTCCTCAGGCATTGGACAGGAATTTGCCAGACAGATAGATAAAGGATTTTCCAATATAGATGAAATATGGCTTATGGCCCGCAGAAAAGAACGGTTGGAAGAATTTGCACTGCAGCTTAAGCATCAGGCACGTATTCTTACTATGGATGTAAACGATGAATATGCCATGGATGATTTTGAAAAAATGCTGTATGAATGTGATTGCAAGGTCCGTATGCTGGTTAACTGTGCAGGATATGGTATGTTTGGTCAGGTAGATGAGATGGAAATGGAAGAGCAGCTTGGAATGATTCAGACTAACTGCGAAGCACTTACCAGACTGACCTATCTTTGTCTTCCTTATATGTATAAGAACAGCAGAATTATTAACCTGGCCTCCAGTGCAGCCTTTATGCCACAGGCAGGTTTTGCGGTATATGCAGCATCAAAATCCTATGTTTTAAGCTTTTCGAGAGGATTAAATCAAGAACTGCGTAAACGTCATATTTATGTAACTGCCGTTTGCCCAGGTCCTGTCCGCACAGAATTTTTTGATATTGCAGAACGTTATGGCGGCAGTCTGGCAATAAAAAAACTTGTGATGGCAGAGGCGGAAAATGTAGTTGATCTGGCACTTAGGGATTCGTACAACAAAAAAGATGTTTCTGTTTACAGTATTCCGATTAAAGCCTTTATGGCATTAACCAAATATGTACCTCACAGCATGATTATGGCGGTAACACGCCTTATGAAGTAGAAAGAAGGAAAAAAATCCAATGAAGTTAGGACGTTTTTTTGATACTGATAATTATAAGGGTAAGAAAGGTTATTTAAAAACACAGAGAACCTATGAAATTATAAGAACCATTATTTATTTTGGTATTTCCATATCCCTTTATGTTGCAGGATATGTAACTACAAAATCAAATATGAATCTGCTCACCGTAGTTGCGGTGCTGGGATGTCTTCCGGCATGCAAGAGTCTTGTGGGAATGATAATGTTTTTAAAGTTTAAAAGTTTATCGGAAGAGGCTGTAGTAGAAATTGAGAAACATTCCGAAGGCTTGAACTGTCTTTATGATATGGTTTTCACAACTTATGATAGAAATTATATGGTTGGCCATATGGTGCTTCGCGGGAATACGGTAATCGGATATGTGATTCCGGGTAAAAAGTATGAGGAAGCTGTACTGATCAAACATTTAACGGATACATTGGCGTTGGATGGAGTAAGTGGTGTAACCTTTAAATTCTTCGAAGATATAAAAAAATATACTCAGAGAATGGAACAATTAAAGGCATTGGAAGAGAACGAGAAAATCAATGTAGCTGTGGAAAGAACACTGAAGAGTGTAGTCTTATAATCTGTCTTACAGGAGTTGAACTATGCAGTCACATCAGATAGGTCCCAATGAGGCGGGACAAAGATTTGATAAATTTTTACATAAATATATGCCCCAGGCAACCACTTCTTTTTTCTATAAAATGCTCCGGAAAAAGAATATTACTTTAAACGGGAAGAAGGCGGAAGGTAAAGAGATTCTTAGTGTGGGTGACACCATAGCTTTCTTTTTTTCGGATGAAACCTTTGAAAAATTCAGAGGCATATCCGAAGGACAAAATAGAAAAGGGTGTGATACCGGAGAATATAAGAAGGCTTATGATACTTTAAAAGGGATTCAGGTTCTTTATGAAGATGAACATGTGGTGATTTTAAATAAGCCTGCCGGTATATTGTCACAAAAAGCGGAAGATAAAGATTTGTCTTTAAATGAGTGGTTGATAGGATATCTTCTGAAAGAAAATCAGATTAACGAAAGGGGACTGGAAACCTTCAAGCCCTCCGTTTGTAATCGTTTGGACCGGAATACAAGTGGCATTGTTCTTTGTGGGAAATCTCTAGCCGGAAGTCAGGAACTCAGCAGAATAATTAAGCAGCGGAGTGTAGGGAAATTTTATCGTACTTTTGTAAATGGTCACATGAAAGAAGGTGCCCGTATTACAGGAAGTCTTGTGAAAGATGACAAAACAAATAAAGTGACGATTCACAAGGATAAAGGCTGTGGACAGGACATTGAAACGGCTTATGAACCAATAGAAAATATAAGGAATATGACTTATCTTGAAGTGGAACTGATAACAGGTAAAACACACCAAATCAGAGCTCATTTAGCGTCTATAGGCCATCCCATTGCCGGTGACGGTAAATATGGCAATCATGGAGTAAACGAGAAGATTAAAGGAGAATTTGGTGTAAAATGGCAATTGCTTCATGCATACCGTATGGAATTCCCTCCTATGACAGGTACTTTGGAAAACTTAAGCGGCAAAGTGATAACAGCACCATTGCCAACTGCCTTTGAAAAGATATTACAGTCGAGGAAATAAAATGGCAACATGGAACACCAGAGGACTTCGAGGTTCCACCTTGGAAGACCTGATTAATCGTACCAATGAAAAATATATGGAAAATGGATTGGCACTGATTCAAAAAGTACCGACGCCCATCACCCCAATTAAAATCGATAAGGAAAACAGACATATAACCCTGGCGTATTTTGAACAGAAAAGTACAGTTGATTATATCGGAGTGGTGCAGGGGATTCCGGTTTGTTTTGATGCCAAAGAATGTGCGGCTGATACATTTTCTCTTCAGAACATCCATGAGCATCAGGTGAAGTTTATGGAAGAATTTGAAAAACAAAAAGGAATTGCGTTCTTTCTTATATATTATACTGCAAAAGATGAGTTCTATTATCTGCCCTATGAGATGTTGAAATTCTTTTGGGACAGAGCGAAAAACGGTGGGAGAAAAAGCTTCCGTTATGATGAATTAAATCCGGAATATGTGATACCGAAAAAGAGTGGTATTTTGGTGCCTTATTTAGATATGTTACAAAAGGATTTAGATGATAGGGATTTTTAAAAATAAAGATTGACACTTTATGTTTTATTAGATATACTCAAATATATTTAGTTTGCTACCATGCTACCAAATTAGCACTGCGAAGCGATAAAGTAGAGAGTTACAAAGCACAACAGTCATGGAGGGAAGAATGAATCAGAGATTGTTACATACTCCGGAAGGAGTAAGAGATATATATGGTAAAGAATATGCCAGAAAACTTGCGGTGGAGAATTTACTTCATGAGAAGATTTCCGGTTATGGCTTTGAAGATATCCAGACACCAACCTTTGAATATTTTGATGTGTTTTCCAGTGAAATCGGAACAACACCGGCAAAGGAGTTATATAAATTTTTTGATAAAGAAGGCGAGACGCTTGTTCTCAGACCGGATTTTACGCCCTCTATTGCAAGATGTGCAGCAAAATATTTTTTAGAGGAGAATAAGCCCATCCGTTTCAGTTATCTGGGCAATACCTTTACAAACACTTCTAACCTCCAGGGAAAATTAAAGGAAGTAACCCAAATGGGTGCGGAACTGGTAGGCGACAGTGGTGTGGAAGCTGATGCGGAAATGATCAGTCTGGTTATTGAAGCACTTTTAAATACGGGTCTTAAGAATTTTCAGGTGAGTGTCGGTCAGGTGGAGTATTTTAAGGGACTTTGTGAAGAAGCGGGCCTTGATAGTGATACAGAACTGGAACTTCGGGAATGTATTTCTATTAAAAATCTTTTTGCGGCAGAAGATTTGCTGATCCGTAAAAATGTTAATGAAGAACATCGTCAGGTACTTTTGAAGACAGCTGATATGTTTGGAAGCATTGATTTTTTGGAAGAAGCAGCAGCTCAGGTAAACAATGAACGTTCTAAAAATGCTATTATGCGTCTTGAGAAATTATATGAAGTTCTTAAACTGTATGGCCTTGAAGAATATGTATCCTTTGATCTTGGTATGCTCAGCAAGTACAACTATTATACCGGTGTAATTTTCAAAGTGTACACATATGGTGTGGGTGATTCCATTGTAAAGGGTGGCAGATATGATAATTTGTTAAACCATTTTGGAAAAAAGGCACCTGCCATCGGTTTTATGATTGTAATTGATGATTTACTGGAAGCACTTTCCAGACAGAAGATTGAAATTGAAATTCCTGTTTCAAAGGAAGTTCTTACTTATAATGATACAAATTACTCTGAAATGTTAAAGCAAGCCTGTCAAATGCGTAAATGCGGTATTTCAGTAGTACTTGAAAGAGAGATGTAGAAGATGAGTGAAGATAGATATTTGACCTTTGCCCTGGGGAAAGGAAGATTGGCAAAACAGACCTTAGAACTGTTTGAAAAAATCGGTATTACCTGCGAGGAAATGAAGGATAAAGATTCACGTAAACTGATTTTTGTAAATGAAGAATTGAAACTTAAATTTTTCCTGGCAAAAGGGCCGGATGTACCTACTTATGTAGAGTATGGTGCAGCTGACATCGGCGTGGTGGGAAAAGACACGATTATGGAAGAGGACCGCAGGGTTTATGAGGTTTTAGACCTTGGTTTTGGAAAATGCCGTATGTGTGTATGTGGACCGGAAAGTGCGAGAACGCTGTTACAGCATCATGAACGCATCCGTGTGGCATCCAAATATCCGGGAATCGCGAAGGACTATTTTTATAATAAGAAACATCAGACAGTAGATATTATCAAATTAAACGGCTCTGTTGAGCTTGGTCCTTTAGTGGAACTCTCTGATGTAATAGTAGATATTGTGGAAACCGGTTCTACACTGCGGGAAAACGGACTTGAGGTATTGGAAGAGATTTGTCCTTTATCCGCCCGTGTGATTGTAAATCAGGTAAGTATGCAGATGCAGTCAGAACGCATTAAGAAATTAATTGCGGCTCTGAAGGAGGAACTGAAATGAGAATTGTGAAACTGACAAACGAGACAAAGAAAGGTATTTTAGAAGACCTTTTAAAACGTAGCCCCAATCAGTACGGGGAATATGAAGCGGTAGTTGCCGATATTATTGAAAATGTAAAGAAAGACGGCGATGAAGCGGTTTTTGCTTATACTAAGAAATTTGATAAGTTTGATTTAAATGAAGAAAATATCAAGGTGACTGCTGAAGAAATCAAAGCAGCATATGCCCAAATGGATGAAAAACTTGTAGAAGTAATCAGAAAGTCTGCCGAAAATGTCCGTGACTATCATGCCAAACAGCTTCGGAACAGTTGGTTTGACCCTAAGCCGGACGGAACAATCTTAGGTATGAAGATTACAGCTATTGAGAAAGCAGGTGTATATGTTCCCGGTGGTAAAGCGGCTTATCCTTCCAGCGTTTTAATGAATGTGATTCCTGCTAAAGTTGCCGGTGTGGATCAGATTATTATGACAACACCCTGTAATGCAGAAGGAAAGGTAAATCCCGGCACTTTAGTTGCTGCTGATATTGCAGGTGTGGATGTGATTTACAAAGTAGGTGGCGCCCAGGCTATAGCAGCTATGGCTTACGGAACAAAATCCATTCCCAAGGTTGATAAAATCACAGGTCCCGGTAATATCTTTGTAGCTCTTGCGAAAAAGGCAGTTTACGGACATGTGAGTATTGACTCTATTGCTGGTCCCAGTGAGATTTTGGTACTGGCGGATGAAACCGCAAATCCCAGATACGTGGCGGCTGATTTGTTATCCCAGGCAGAGCACGATGAACTGGCAAGTGCCATTTTAATTACAACTTCACAGGAACTGGCAGAAAAAGTATCTGCCCAGGTTGAGGTGTTTGTACAGGAACTTTCCAGAACGGAAATTATGGAAAAATCACTGGAAAACTATGGTTATATTTTGGTGGCAGACAATATGACAGACGCCATTGATGCTGCAAATGAAATTGCCTCTGAACATTTGGAAATTCTGACAGCCAATCCTTTTGATATCATGACAAAAATCCGTAATGCAGGAGCTATTTTCCTGGGAGAGTATTCTTCCGAACCTTTAGGAGATTATTTTGCAGGTCCCAACCATATTTTACCTACAAATGGAACTGCAAAGTTCTTCTCACCCTTAAATGTAGATGATTTTATTAAGAAAACAAGTATTATCTCTTATTCAAGGGAGGCACTTGAAAAGGTACATAAAGACATTGAGTTGTTTGCAGAAAGCGAAGGATTGACGGCACACGCAAATTCGATTAAAGTTAGATTTGAATAATCAAAGAAGGTGGATATTATGAACAGAACATCAACCATACAGCGAAAAACAAAAGAGACAGATATTGAAATGACCTTGCAAATTGATGGCAACGGAAAAAGTCAGATTGATACAGGAATCGGTTTTTTTGACCATATGCTTGAAGGGTTTTCCAGACATGGTTTTTTTGACCTTGATGTAAAAATCAAGGGAGATTTACATGTAGACGGACACCACACCGTAGAGGATGCGGGTATTGTGCTTGGCAATGCGATTAAAGAAGCTTTGGGCGATAAAGCCGGTATTAAACGTTATGGTTCATTTATTCTGCCTATGGATGATGCGCTGGCTCTCTGTGCCATTGACCTTTGTGGCAGGCCTTATTTTAATTTTGAATGTGAATTTCCTACAGAAAGAGTAGGATATCTTGATACAGAGCTTGTGAGAGAGTTTTTCTATGCAGTATCTTACAGTGCAGGTATGAATCTTCACATGAAAATGCTGTCCGGAATCAATTCCCACCACATGATAGAAGCGTTATTTAAGGCCTTTGGAAAAGCTTTGGATGAAGCGACACAGCTGGATCCCAGAGTAAACGGTGTTCTCAGTACAAAAGGAAGTTTATAAGGAGTAATTCAAATGAATGCAAAGAAATTTATCCCTTGCATATATTTATATAGAACCCATGCAGTGACAAGCCTGACGGATATGACTATCGTGGATACCGATCCGGTGAGACTTGCCCTTTATTACAGTGAAAACAACGCGGATGCCATGATTGTATTCGATATGTCCGCTACAGATGATGAACACGAGGAAGCACTGGATATCATGAAAGAAATCTGTGCCAAAGTGGAAGTGGATGTTTATGGCGGTGGCAATGTAAAGCGCATGGAGGATGTTAAGAAAATCCTTTATACCGGCTGTAAAAAGGCATTTCTGAATTATGGAAAACAAGGAAATATTGATATTACCGAAGAAGTATCTTTAAAATTTGGCAAAGAAAAAATCTGGGTAGCCTATGATAGTACAGAGGTGATAAAAGAAAATAAGGAATTACTTGAAAAATATGTATCCGGTCTTGTGGCAATGAATGTACATATGATTCGGGAAACAGCTGAAATTACAGATATTCCTTGTGTGCTGCAAATCGGTCAGTTGGCATTAAATAAACTTTTGGAAATAATGGCTTATGATAATGTTTGTGGCATTACCGGAAACACCATCAATCAGAATATGGGTGAGCTCCTGAATTTAAAAGATTTATGCAAAGAGAATGGAATTATGGTTGAGACAATGGAAGCTGCCTATAAATGGGATGATTTCAAGTTGAATTCAGATGGCATGCTGCCTGTTGTAGTGCAGGATTATAAGACGTCTGAGGTTTTGATGGTAGCTTATATGAATGAGGAAGCATACCAAAATACAATCCGTACCGGTAAGATGACATATTATAGCAGAAGCAGACAGGAGTTATGGTTAAAGGGGGCAACCAGCGGCCATTATCAGTATGTGAAATCTCTTGCTGCAGATTGTGATATGGATACGTTACTTGCAAAGGTTTCCCAGGTAGGCGCTGCCTGTCATACCGGTGCACATTCCTGCTTTTTTAATGAAGTTGTGAAGAAGGATGGCGAAGAGGAAACGAATCCTTTGCTTGTTTTTCAGGAAGTATTCGATGTTATTAAAGACCGAAAGGTAAACCCAAAAGAAGGTTCCTATACAAACTATCTTTTTGACAAAGGAATTGATAAAATCCTGAAAAAATTAGGAGAAGAAGCGACCGAAATTGTGATTGCTGCAAAAAATCCTAATCCTAATGAAATCAAATATGAAATCAGTGATTTTCTGTATCATATGATGGTTTTGATGGCAGAAAAAGAAATCACCTGGGAAGAAATCACTACAGAACTTGCAAATCGTTAAAAAAAGATGGATTTTCTGTGTTGGATTAATTATATAAATATCATAATAATGAAAAAGTTTACATAAGTATTTTATGTAAACTTTTTTGTTTGTATGAAAATAAAAAGGAGTGATGAGATGGATACAGCGGAAAATCGTATGAAAATATTACAAAGTTCCGGGCGGGTTAAAAGTGAAAAAAATGTATCGGAAAAAAATTCTTTATATTCCGGAACTAAGATAAGATTTTTTATTGCATTTTTGATTTTTGGTCTGTTTTACCTGTTCGAACAACGAAGCCTGAATTTTATGGGGCTTACAGGAGAAAAGATATATAAATCTGTATGTGAAAATGCAAAAGGATTTGATTTTGTCCTTGATTTCCCGTATACTTTAAATGATTAACTAAGGGCTAAAAGAAAGGACACTTATGAGTAAACTTGCTTTATCAGATGATATTTTAATGAAGATAGAAAAACCCGCAAGATACATTGGACAAGAAGTGAATGCGGTTGTGAAAAATAAGGACCGGGTAGATATCCGTTTTGCCATGTGCTTTCCCGATGTTTATGAAATTGGTATGTCTCATTTAGGTATACAAATCATTTACGATATGCTGAATAAATTTGAGGATGTATGGTGTGAACGTGTCTATTCCCCTTGGGTAGATTTGGACAAGGTAATGAGAGAAGAGAATATCCCTCTTTTTGCATTAGAGTCCCAAGATCCCATTAAAGATTTTGATTTTCTTGGTATAACAATTCAATATGAAATGTGTTACACCAATATTTTACAGATTTTAGATTTGGCACAAATCCCGCTGCTATCCAAGGATAGAGGAGAGGATATGCCTATCGTAATCGGTGGTGGCCCTTGTACCTATAATCCGGAGCCTATTGCAGACTTTTTTGATATTTTTTATATTGGTGAAGCGGAGACAAGATATAGGGAACTTTTGGATTTATATAAAAAATGTAAAGAAGAAAATTGTGGACGGAAAGAGTTCCTAAGACGTGCTGCAAGAATTCCCGGTATGTACGTTCCTATGTTTTACGAGGTGACTTATAAAGAGGATGGAACAATCGCTTCATTTCTTCCCACTGAAAAAGGAATACCGGTATCTGTTCAAAAAGAGATTGAAATGGATATTTCCAACACATATTATCCAATGAAACCTGTAGTACCGTACATCAAGGTAACACAGGACCGTGTTGTACTTGAAATCCAGCGTGGATGTATCCGTGGTTGCCGTTTCTGTCAGGCGGGACAACTTTATCGTCCGGTTAGGGAACGGGATGTGGAAGTGATGAAAAAATATGCACTGGAAATGCTGAAAAACACAGGACATGAGGAAATATCCTTAAGTTCCTTAAGTTCCAGTGATTACAGCCAGCTTCCGGAGTTAGTTGACTTCCTGATGGAGGAATGCAGTAAAAAACATATTAATATTTCTCTGCCGTCTCTTCGTATTGATGCTTTTTCCCTGGATGTAATGAGCAAAGTACAGGATATTAAAAAATCCAGTCTTACCTTTGCGCCGGAAGCAGGAAGCCAGAGGCTTAGAAATGTAATTAATAAGGGATTGACCGAAGAAGTCATTTTAAATGGAGCGGCGCTTGCCTTTAAAGGCGGTTGGACAAGGGTAAAATTATACTTTATGCTTGGACTTCCCTTTGAAACCGAAGAAGATATCAGAGGTATTGCAGAACTTTCAAACAAGATTGCAGCAACCTTTTTTGAT
>JAZNGC010000108.1:0-5423 GCA_045589155.1 Lachnospiraceae bacterium | reverse complement strand
TTAAATCCATCGCATTTACCACATCACATGCCAGCAAATCCTCTGTCTTTTCCGCCTCTTTTCGTTCTTTCGCCTGCCCAATTAAACGCTCAGACAAATCAGCAAGATACACTTTGTACCCTTTCTTTGCAAGCGGGAATGAATATACACCGGCGCCTCCGCCAAGATCCAGAATCGTTCCCTTCTCCGGCAAATGCTTCTCTAAAATGCGCATCGTCATCTCATATTCCAGCTTACCGCTGTTATCACGTATCAATCTGTTCTGTTCATCAAATACACTGTAATACTCTTTTATTTTATCAAAATCTGTCATAATCCACTTCGTACGATTGCCGCACCGGTAATTATACCTTCCTTTCGCATTCTGTTTTGCCTTTACGATATCTTCCAAAAAATTCTCCGTCATCCACATATTTCTCTGCCTCGGATACCCACATCGGAAATTGTCCGGTCGACAATGCTGTTTGTCCGTTTAGCATCCCGGTATGAAATGACAGATGGCGAAACTGTCTCAGTACCAGCTCCATGCGCGTATATCTGCATTCCTCCGGCTTCTCATACAGCATATCATCCGTAAGAGAATCTAAATAGTCATAAGTCTTCTGCTCAATATGTTTCAGATATTCCAATAGTTCTTCGTCTGACAGGATTACTTCGCACGGCTTCTCGGGATCATCCATTCCGTCTTCATGAAACGCAGGTTCCTCATATAGGAATGGGTTTATGAACCATTTATCTGCCGAATGAAGCGCATGATATGCCCATCTCCAGCACGGCGCACCACAACACAGTGCATCCCTGTCATAGGTCTGTATAGATGTCCTGATATTCAGGAAATTCGGTTTGGTCATTTCTTTTATAATCATACATAATTCATTCATAACGCTCTCCACTCACTCTTTAACAGGCGGTAATCGTTCCCCCGTGCTTATTGATTACTGCCTCATTCCGCCAATCTCTTTGCAAAATCGCATACTGTATAGCGTCTATATAAACGCCGCCTTTATGGTAGCGCTCTCTTGCAACACCTTCTTTTTGCATGCCGCATTTCAAAAGTACCTTCTCAGATGCAACATTCCCACTGAAAACATCTGCCTGCACACGGTTTAGTCCAACCTCATCAAACGCAAATCGAAGCACCCTATTTAATGCTTCCGTCATAATTCCGTTGCCCCAGTATCTTGGACATAGAATATACGAAGTTTCCGCAATCAGATTATCCTCGTCAACATTATGCAAATTGATAATTCCGATTATTCCTTTGCTGTTTTTGCATTGAATAATCCAGTTAAAATACAACTCATTATCATAATTTGCAACCCATGAAGCGACTCTCTCTTTGTATATATCTATATCCTTAACCGCTGACCATGGAAAAAACTCGCTGCACTCTTCCAAACAAGCCCAATTGTTAAACATCATCAGGTAATCGTCTAACTGTATTTTTCTTAAAATAAGTCTATCCGTCTCAAGCATGCGTGTCCCTAATTTCTGCATCCTTTTTCCTCCGCTTCCGTTATTTTTGTCTTCCGGTATATACCCACTTACCATTTCTCTTGCCTTTTACTCGCTCAAGAATACCTTTCTCTTTCAAACTGTTAATCTTATTTCTAACAGTACGTTCCGATTTTCCTATCTTACTTGCAATCTCTTTTTGGGTAATCTCCGGCTTCTCAATAATCACCTCTAATACTGCTTTTCCTCAATCGGCAATCCTTTTAGGCAAATTTTGCCGTTTGAAACTTCTGATTTTGCCGTTTGGCTTTCCTCTTTCTTATAATCCAAATGCAAAAACCTATTCTTTAGTTCGTAATCCGTTGCCACTCACTCTTTAACAGACGATATTCCAGCCTTGTTTTCATTTTACCGTCATGCCATTCGAAATCGATATGTTCCGCTTCTTTCATTAAGCCGCATTTCTGCATTACCCTTTCAGAACCAACATTCTCAGCCAGACATCCTGTCGTAACACGGTACACATCATTCTCGTCAAAAGCAAACGCAAGAACTCGCTTAAAACCTTCCGTTGTATACCCTTTGCCCCAAAACTTCGGATAGATGAAATATCCCGCATGAACCAGTTTGCCCACGGGCGTTCGGTCTGTTACCGTATATCCGACGCTTCCGACCTGCTCATGCGTATCTTTTAATTCGATGTGGAAGAAATAAAACTTCCTGTCATTCTTTCCCATATCTTCCAGAACCATCTGAAAATCTTCAGATGCCGCTTTCTCATCAAACAGCTGTATATCCTGTAAATAGTACATCGTTTCCGGATCTTTTTTGAGACTGTAATACGCTTCAAAATCCCCGTCCCGGTAATCTCGCAGAATCAGGCGTTCCGTTTCTAAATATATCATTTTTATAATCTCCTTTTGTACTTCACTAATATTTTTGTCATACTTCATACAACTGAGATATGCTATTTAATCCGGTATCGTAATCTGATTCAAATCCCAAATCCCTCGTCCTTTCCTGTTCCAGTTCATATATGGCTCTCCCATTAAACAAAACGCCTCATCGACCATTCGTTTCCTACAAGCATGTATCTCTTCTGTAAAATGCAAACGTCCTTTTTCATCTGTATAGGAATCCCGAATAAATGTATGAACGATTCTATCAATGATTTCCCGAAGAACAGCATATATTACAATCTCTTTACTTGTGGTTCTGTATTCATAGATGGTTACCCCTCTTTCCAGCACATAGATTTTTGCCTGTTTCTGCATCACATCTATATTTAACAGCATGTCATACCTATTTGAACCATTAAATATATTCTCAATATATGTCCTGTTTTCCACAGAGTATAAACTCCATTTTTGTAAAAGCCTGTCAACTTCCGCTATAATATCTCTATCATTCATTTTCGTCAATTCCCTCTTCGTTAAAGCCAAAACCACGCATATATACAAGATCGCCGTAAGTCTGTCGACATGGCGAAAGATTCATGTGTTAAAACATATTGGTATTTATCGTTCCATACGAATAAGATACTCTGTTGTATCTTCCTCATATTTCTTGTCATTGGTTATATTAAAACCGTGTCGTTTATAAAATGCTATTGCTTTTGTATTTTTCTCTAAAGCCCATAAAAACTTGACATTCTTTTCAACTACCGCATAGTTCAACAGTTCCGCTCCGATAGAATTTCCTTGAAGGACAGGCTCTACAAACAATTTCTTTACCTCTGCATTTTCTATTTGAATAAATCCTTTTACAACACCATCGTCATAAACCCAAATACTGTCCAAATCATTCACATAATTAGCAATTTGCTTAGAAACCTTAAGTTCTTCAAAATAGAAACTATCATCTTGAAATATTGGATAGAAATTTAGTCTGTAATTGAATACTAAAATTTCTGCAATCCTCTCTATGTCTTCATACCTTGCTTGTCTTATATCGTTCATTTATCTCACCACCAAATTGAAGATTATTTTACAAACTGTCTTCATTTTGCATATTTATTATATGTTTAAACTTACCGCTATTGGGATTCTGTTTGGGAACTTCCTGTGACAACATAATCGTAACTTGTTCTATATTTTGAGTTGCCAAGAATTTCACCAAACATGCTTTAGCATCTTGAAATGCCGCTTCTTTACTTACGCCATCCTTTTCTTCAATACGAAGTTCCAGTCTGTTTTCCGGATACACAAGCACTTGAAAACGCCGAAGAGTGTGTACTTCTTTCAATACTGCATAAATAGATAATGGTGCAATCTTTATCTTTTTTCCTTCCTGGGTAAATGTTGTCACATCGTCCGTTCTTCCTTCCAGTTCCAGCCAGGGAGCCGTATTACCACAACCACAAGGTTCGTGATGCATAATCACCCTGTCAGTGACCTCATAACGGATATACGGCTGCGTGTAATTATAAAGATTTGTCAGATAAATCTTGTCAGACTGCACACCGTCCGGCACAGGATTTCCATCTGCATCTACCGGTTCCACAATCAGCCAGTCATCATTCACATGAAAATGTTTCTTCCTGCATTCACACGCAACAGTTCCACCCTCTGTACAGGAATAGGAAGTCTGCACATAACAATGAAAGGTTTCGGCAAGCCTATTCCTTAAGCTGTCCGATAAATATTCTCCACCGGTCATGATAATCACTGGTGAAATCTGTAATCTTCCTTCCTTTGCCTCATCAATCAAAAGCTCCAGATTAGATGGATATCCCCCTAACATATCCGGTTGAAATTCATTTAATTGCTGCACAATTTCTGCAATAGGATACAATGCACTGGATACTGCAAGCTGTTTCTTTTTCCATGGCATACTTCTTAATCTGGAACGGATACTGCTGTTTCCCAAATAAAACCCTTCATCAGCAAAAACGCCAATACTTTTTTTCCCCCTTTTTATAAATGCAACCAAATCCTCTTTTCTGGCATAACTACGGCATGCACTGATTCCTCCCATCACATTGTTTGCCGTGTTATCATAGATAGAAACCAATGGATTCCCTGTAGAGCCGGAGGTGGTAAACACTAAATACTTCTTCTTTAATTTACGGCCAATGTTGTCCGTATTCTCCATAAATTTTTCTGCTTCTTCCAACGTTAACTCCCTGTCACAAACCCAGTCGTTCCAGTTTTCCATTAAACTTTTTTTATCTGTCTGTGGCAGATCTGTTAAACTAAAATCCTGAGGCACATTCTGATAAAGTTTCCTATAGTAAGGACTGTACTTTCTTGCATGTTCCACGATTTCTTCCAATCTCTTTTTTTGAATTTCCTGTTGCTTCTCCGTACTCATCTTTTTATAATCCTTACAAAGCTTCATCGCTTTAAAAATGCCTGTTTTTTTCATATTTCCTCCTTATTTGCAAATTCCATATAACATCACATCCAGATACGCCTTTAATTCCGCTTTGATTTTTTCACTGTTTTTAAAAAATTCATCAGGAGCCTGTTGATACTGCAGCAAATATTTGTTCAATACGGCATTGATATAGATGTGCAAACCTTCTACGGTTACCTGACTACTCTTTTCGATATTTAAATCTAATGTGGCAACTGCTCTTCTTATTGTTTGTAGCGATTCCGCCCGGACAGCTGTCAGGTATCTACTGATGATTTCTGTTTTCTCCTGTGCGATTTCTGCGGATGCTTCGCGGGATACCATATTCACCATATGCATTTCATCTTTATACCTCATGCATATGGATATTTTCCGGTTTATACCCGCAAACAGAATTTCATAAAAATCATTTCCTTCCACCGATTCTTCTTTTTCGGTCAAACGCTCCAGCGACTTTTCCAAGCAATACAGGTAATATCCTTTTTTAGAACCAAAATAATGAAATAAAATACCTTTTGAAATATGACACTTTTGAGTGATTATATCTGTACTTACATCCTTATAAGATTTCTGCGAAAATTCCTTTATTCCTATCGATAAAATCAATTCTT
>JAZNGC010000107.1:0-3907 GCA_045589155.1 Lachnospiraceae bacterium | reverse complement strand
CCCCCATACTGACTCATGATAAGTTTGGCAATATCCGGATTTGTATTTTTGATTTTCACAGGAAATTGAAGTCGTTTTTCATAAACAAACATTATATGCACGCTCCTTCCCAAGGCATAGGTCCTTCTGACCAGCCATACTGATCTTGATTATAGTTTCCGGTTATCATCGAAGTTTGTGTTAAGGGATAAAACTTACCTGCAAATTCGGATAATAGAAGTAGGCGCTGTTCTAAAAGTTGGTAGAATAGGGCAGTTCCTTTTGGGCAGTCCGGGTGTGTGTCCAAATAAAGAGTTAAATCATTGAGTGCAAAACTGATAGCAGAAAGACAACTCATCATTTCTTCACGGTTTTTTTGCGACATATTGCCCGTTCCACTGTCTGTACGGCAGTTCCTTTTAACAACAGGAGCCTTATAAAATGTCAAATTCAAGCAGGGGAATATGGTTCCCTCCATAAGCGCAGCAGACCAATCGTAGGGCTCGCACCATTCCTGCTTGGGAATACTAGCCATAGCTAACTGTCCGGTACAGGTGCAAAGGTTAGATGAATCCATAAGATACCTCCTTCTCAACATAAATTTTTAGTGACATTAATATTTTTCTCAAAAATAAGGAATTTAAATGGGCAGATGTTGGAAAAAACTTGTCGAAAAAAGGAGTACAATTTTTGTTGAAAAACGTATTATTTTATGTAAACATATAAGTGTCTTAACGAGTAAAAGGAGGAAGATACTTATGCAATACCAAGAATTGAGTTATGAAACCGTTAACCACGCTCCCTTAAGCATGCCCATACAACAGCAATATCACAGCGAGCAAGCCCAAAACGTAATGAACTGCGTTTGCAAGTTGAAAGAATTTCTGGATGTTGCAGACAGTGTTTCACCGGAATATGAGGATTTTGCCGTGGTGCAATGCATCGGCTTGATGCGGGAATATTACAGAAGACATGGTAAACGGTTGAGAAATTGAAAAAGTGAAAGAAAAGGACGCGTTACATAAAGGATATGTGGCGCGTTTTAATCTGTACATTTTTAGGGGGAAATGCTAAAATCAATATGACTATACAATGTAAGGTGGGAAAAGAAATATGCGTCTAGGTGGTTATGTTTTTTGCAAAGGTACAGACCCGGAAGAATATGCACTTGCACATGTGAACAAGGGATTTGGGGCGGCAGTATGCCCGGAATGGGTTACCCTTGAGAATCCGGTACTGTTACAGGAATTCAAGCAAGCCATGAAAAAGCATGATGTGAAGATTGCGGAAGTAGGAGCATGGTGTAATCCACTGCATCCGGACAAGAATGAAGCGGAAGCAAAAATCAGGTATATGATAGACAGACTTCGTTTGGCGGAGGAACTGGAGGCAACTACCTGTGTTAATATTTTGGGAACAAAATGCACAGAGAATTGGTTTGGACCTCACAAGTCCGGCTATAGTGAGGCTTATTTTGAAGAAGCAGTAGAAGTGAGCCGTCGCATCATTGATACGGTAAAACCGGTACATACGAAATTGTCTTTTGAGATGATGCCCTATTGCTTTTTGGATTCTCCACAGGAATATCTGCGTTTCTTGAAAGCAGTTGACCGTAAAGAAGCAGGAGTGCATCTGGATATTTGCAATACTATGAATAATCCCAGACGTCTTTATCAAAATGCGGAATTTATGAAGGAGACTTTTGCTCTTTTAAAAGATTATATCGTGACAATGCACATGAAGGATATCCGTCTGAAAGTAGATGAAACCACAGCCATGTTTGAAGAAGTGATTCCCGGCGAAGGTGACATGGATTACCTTGTGCTTATGGAGGAAATCGCAAAGCTTCCTAAGGATATGCCTGCTATGTTAGAGCATCTGCATACGGAAGAAGAGTATGATAAAGCAGCAGCGGCTGTGCTTGGATTTGCCAAGGAAGTAGGAATGAAACAGGATGGAATGAAGTGGTACCGGTAAGGTGCCACTTTTTTATTTTTTCACCGCTTGTTTTGACAATTTCTTTATTTCTCCTTTGATATAATCTCCCTCAGATATCGATATCGGATCAAGAAAAATGTTTCAAGGGCAACATACATAGCCCTTAGAGGGAGAATTATGAAAAAGAAAATATTATTAGTAGTAACAGCTTGCATGCTGGTTCTTACAGCCTGCGGCACAACACAAGGTGCTGATTCCGGGGAACAGACATCGGAAGTTCAAAGCGGGAATATTGAAAGTAACTCTGTGGAGAGTACAGAACCCGAACAGGAAGTTGCACCTTCCGGTGAAACAGAGACTATGCCGGAAGAAAGCCTACCCACAGAAGCAGGCGCAGACGACATAGTTTTGGAAGAAGCAGAACCTTTTTACTTTGCAGCCACAACCCTTTCCGATGCAGAGGTGGAAAGTTATGCGGCTGATATCAAAGATATGATATTAAATGAGGATTGGGAAAGCTTTGTATATGAAATCAGTTATCCCATTATTGTTGACGGACTTAATATGGAAAATGCCACCGATTTGACAGATTACATAGCGGATAGCGTGGTAAGCGCAGATTTTCTGGCGGCCATTGAAGCAGAAGCCTGCACGGAGATGTTTAACAGTCAGCAGGGAATTACCATGGGGCAAGAGGGACAGATTTGGCTTGGCGAAGTCCAAAATGATGACGGCGGATTTGAATTGAAAGTAGTGGAAATCAATAATATGTTTGAGCAATAATTGAAAAGGGAGCAGCACCGGTATCGGTTTCCGCAAAAGGAAAGTACGGTGTTGCTCCTTTTTATTATTTTTCATTCTTTATCCATTCTTTCGGTGTCATATTATACTTCTCCTTAAATGCTCTGTAAAAATAGGACAAATTGCGGAATCCTGCAGCAAGGGAAGCGTCAAGGATAGACATGTGGCCTTCGTTCATCAGTTCAACAGCTTTCTCCAATCGATAATTTTTTATGTAGTCAAAGCATGACATGCCCACATGCTTCTTAAAGAAGCGCATGAAGTGATATTCGCTGAAATAACAGGCGGATGCCACATCGGAGATGCTGATGTTTTCCGTGTAGTGTGAGGCAATATATTCCAGCGCGGTTTTAAGTTTAAAGGTATGTTCGGTCTGTATGGCAGGTGTTTTTGAACTTTCCGTACAGTAGGGGAGAAGCAATGCAATGAGACGGAGCAGGGCTGATTTAATTACCAGTTCATATCCCGGTTTTCGTGTGCGCCATGCCACATCTGTTTCTCTAAACAATCCCAAAGCGTCATCGTATAGCGGATGATGTTTTCCGATAATGAACGGAGGGACTAAAACCTGATTCGTCAAAGGGGTTAAATATTGCAAACTGCATACGTCGCCCATGCCTGCGCCTAAAAAATTCATATGAAAAACATAAGTGTCCGACAACATTTCTCCGTTTAAACTTCCCACAGAATGTAGAAGTGTGGGAGGGATGAAAACCAAATCGCCGGCATGTACTTCAAAGCTTTGTAATTGAACCTGATAAGTGCATTGACCTTCCAGGATTAAGGTAAACTCAGCTTCATCATGCCAGTGTGGCGGTACAAAGAGATATTCGGAGTGAAGCTTAGTGGTGTATTTTTCAATGGGAAAAATTACTTCTCCGTGTTGTATTTTTTCTTTTTGTTCTGTGGAAGGGGATGCCCCGCCTCGGTTTGCCGGGGCTGTTTTTGGTAAAAGAACTGTGTTATTTGTTTCAAACATCGAGAATGCCTCCTTGAAAAAAGCATTATAGTACAAAAATAAAGCAATTATTATGTAAGATATATAGTACTTTATTCACTATAATAACAGTATCATATAAAAAATCAAGTTCCAATAAAAGGAAGGACAGGCAAAAAGTGAAAAAGAAATGGTGGAATGATAAAGTTGCATACCAGATATATCCCAAGAGCTTTTTGGATACCAATGGAG
>JAZNGC010000106.1:0-16708 GCA_045589155.1 Lachnospiraceae bacterium | reverse complement strand
ACCGGCTTTTTGGCACTGTTTTTCCAGTTGTTTTTCAACCAACCACCAATCCAGTCCTGATTAAAAGCATCCGTTACATATTTAGAATCCGAAACCACCGTAACCTCGCAAGGCCGCGTCAGTGCCTCCAATCCTACTATTACTCCCATAAGTTCCATGCGGTTATTGGTCGTTTTTTTATAACCGGCTGAAAATTCTCTTTCATGGAGCGTTCCCTTTGAATCAACAAATTGTAAAATTGCGCCGTATCCTCCGGGTCCGTCCGGATTTCCTCTTGCAGCACCGTCAGTATAAAGTGTTACTTTCATAGCTTCAACCTTTTTCCCAGACACCTGTCCTAACAAACACAGCTGCCTGCTCCTCCGCTTTTTCTATAATTGATTTATGATATCCCATCAATTCCAAAAGTCTGATTGCATTTCTTGTGGTTGCTTTTCCGTCCAACAACTTGTAATTGAAAGAAATATCATCATTTTCTATTGTTTCTTCGAAGTGATAATTATTGTATTTATCCTCTAAAAGAGTGGTCAATTCAATATCATGAGTTGCCGCAAAGCACAGAGTTTTATCTCCCGATAAGCTCTCCAAAATCTGTGTAGAAGCCGCAATACGTTCCACTGTATTGGTACCCCTCAATACTTCATCTACAAAACACAGAACCGGAAGTTCACTGTTTCTTGATAAATCAATAATGCGTTTAATGGATTTGATTTCCACAATATAATAACTTTCTCCTGCCGATAAATCATCCCTAAGAGACATTGAGGAACAAATCCGGAAAAAACATGCCCTATAGGTATCTGACGGACAGGTGAACACCGTTTGCGCCATGATGGCACTGATTGCCACCGTTTTCAAAAAAGTAGACTTACCGGAAGCATTGGAACCGGTAAGAAGTACACTGTTTTCTGTGGAAATACTATTTTTTACAGGTTCAATAAGCATGGGATGATACACATTTTCCATTCTTATCATACGGGTATCTGTAAACTCCGGCTTACACCACTGTCCTACCTGTCTTGTCCGGAAGGCTCCGATTGCAATTGCAGTTTCCAAATAACCAACCGTCTGCACCAGCACATCAACATCCTCACTATGCTTCCGGATCTGTGTCAGCATATTATTAAACTTAATCAGATCAAGATGAAGCGTCATTCGAAGATAATCAAATATCAAATCCAAAGGATTTCCTGACCCTGACATTCTTCCGGAAGACAATAACCAAAAAGAACCTGTCTTAAACAATGTCAATTCTCTTCTTCTTCGATTTATTTCATCAATTTCTGTTTTACATACATCTATATTCAACTTACCAATTTCACCTGTAGCCTCAAGTAAACGCATCACATAAGCGAAACTGATAATATATGTGTCAATTTCATTTTTTTCTTTAAAATAAGAAACCATATTATAGATAAGAACCAAAAGTATGCCTATAATTCCTACAGAGGGAATTACAAAACAACATCCGATTGCCAAACCTAAAAGACCTATCGACAAATAATGTTTATAATTTGTCCGGTTTCCCAGTACATCCAAGTGGTCTAAATAATCGTACAGTGAAAATTTTCCGGTTCTGCCAAGTTTTGCAAGCATTACCTGTAGTTTCACTCTTTCATCGGGATGACTTCTGAAAAACTCGCAAATATCATCAAAATGCTCCAGCTCTCCTTTATTATAAACAGGAGTTCTAAGCTTGTAGTAAAGATATTCTTCTCCTGCTGAAGAGTATGTATCATTCAGCATCATAAATATAGAATCATAATCCAAGTCATTCCATGTGATATCATCAATCTGTCCATCTACGGGATGTTTTCTGTAAAAAGTAGAAATTGCTTCAAAACGCTGAGCACTGTACTCACGGACAGGCACATTACCATAATCACGATATAATGTTTCAATAAACTTTTTTTCCTTTTTATTTTGGTTATAAACTTCTTTTCCAAAAACAAATCCAAAAAAAAGAACAGCAAAAACCCCGAAAATAATAGTTTCAATCATTAATTATGTCCTCACCCCGGTTAGTAATAAAAAAACAAAAAATCCCATGGAGCATGTAGCTTACAGCTCCATGGGATTACTTATCTTACAGGAAGATATATTTCATAATAAACAATACTGTTAATACGTACATAAGAATGCTAACTTTTCCTTTTGCTTTTCCTGTGCAAAGGTGAATAATTGTCCAGGAAATAACACCAATAGCAATACCTTCGGAAATGCTGTAGCAAAGAGGCATAGCAACGATACAAAGGAATGCAGGAACAGCTTCCAGAACGTTCTCCCAATCAATTTTAGCAACAGAAGCAATCATGTAGAAACCTACGATAATAAGTGCAGGAGCTGTTGCAAAGGAAGGGATTGTCAGGAATAAAGGTGAGAAAATCATTGCAAGCAGGAACAACAAACCTGTTGTAATTGCTGTAAGACCTGTTCTACCACCTTCTGTTACACCTGCAGCACTTTCAACGAAAGTTGTTGTAGTGGATGTACCAAGAAGAGCACCTGCACTGGTTGCAATAGAGTCTGCCAAAAGTGCACCTTTGATTTTAGGAAGTTTTCCATCTTTATCCAGCATATCTGCTTTGGATGCAACACCAATCAATGTACCGAGGGTATCAAAAATATCTACAAACAGGAATGCAAAGATAATAACCGCGAATTCTGCCACATTTTTAAGTGCACTGAAATCTGCTTTGAACACCTGACCAAAAGTCTTTGCCAAAGGTGAGAAATCAAAGGATACGAATGCAGTAGGAATTACAGAATACATACCAAGTTCAACGTTCGGAACATATAATCCAAGGAGTTCACAAATAATGCCGAGAACCCATGTGATTATAATTCCTAAAAGAATACCACCCTTTACTTTCTTAGCGAGTAAAATTGCGGTAACAAGCACTCCAATTAATGCCAACAGGGCACCCATACCTACAGAACTAAAGTTATCTTTAAAATTCTGGTATGTAACTAATGTGGAATCACTGTTTACAACAATTTTGGCATTCTGAAGTCCGATAAATGCGATAAACAAACCAATACCTGCACTTACAGCTGCTTTCAAGGTCAAAGGAATAGCATTGAAAATCGCTTCACGTACATTTGTCAAAGACAGAACGATGAAGATTAAACCTTCAATAAATACTGCCATCAAAGCAATCTGCCATGAATATCCGTAACCAAGAACAACTGTGTATGCAAAATATGCATTCAGTCCCATACCGGGTGCCAGAGCAAACGGATAGTTTGACATAAGTGCCATCATCAGCGTACCGATGAATGAAGCAAGTGCTGTTGCAAGAAGTACTGCATTTGCATCCATGCCGGATGCGGAAAGGATGTTGGGGTTTACTGCCAGAATGTAAGCCATTGTCATGAAGGTTGTAACACCGGCCATGATTTCGGTTTTCACATCTGTGCCGTGATCCTTAAGTTTGAAAAATTTCTCTAACATTATTTTTTCCTCCTATATAATTTGTTTAGAGAATATCGTGGTTTGTATACCACATTTATTGTAAAAGCATACGCTTTACAATTTCGTTTGAATGTGCATAAATATCTGCTGCACTTTCCTTGGTCAAAAACTCTCCGTCTTCATAGAGAATCTTTCCATTTATCATTGTCATTTTCACATTAGACTTACTGCCGCTGTACACAAGATTTTTTTCTATATTGTGTATGGGTTGCATATTAGGCTGTTGTAAATCCAACAAAATGATATCTGCAAGTTTGCCTTCCTTTAAAATATCCGCTTCGTTAATTCCCATGGCATAGGCACCGTTTACCGTTGCCATTTCCAAGACTTTAAGCGCATCCATACAGGCTGCGTCTCCCTCCCTAAGTTTCGCCAGGGCAGTTACCAGGTACATCTCACGGAACATATCCAGACAGTTATTACTTGCAGGTCCATCCGTACCGATTGCCACCGGAATATCTTCCTGCACATATCGGTTAATAGGTGCTATCCCACTTGCCAATTTCAGATTAGAGGCAGGATTTGTCACCACATACACATTTTTTTGTTTTAATATTTCTATCTCTTTTTCGGTTACATGAACACAGTGATATCCACCACCACCATAATCAAACAATCCTAAGGAATCCAAAAAGACAATGGGTTCTACACCATATCTCTGCTTACATTCTTCCACTTCTTTTGCGGTTTCATTCATATGAGCATAAACAGGAGCCTGCAATTCATGTGAAAGCCCGGCCAACTGCTCCAGTTTTTCTTTTGAAGTGGTGTATTCCGCGTGAAAACCAAGCTGATAAGAAACAAGTCCCTTTTTACTGTTCCATTTTAAATATTCTTCCTTAGTCTGTTCTATGGAAGAAGTAAAATCATTTAATCCACTGACAAGTACACACCGCATTCCCATATCCTCGCAGGCATGTCCTACTGCGTCCGGATTAATATACATATCAAAAATACCGGTAATACCACTGCTTAAATATTCCAGCACTGCCAGCTGGGTGAATGTATAAATATCTTCGCTTGTAAGCTTTGCTTCGTTGGGAAACACTTTTTTTTGCAGCCAATCCTGTAAGGGCAAATCATCCGCATAAGAACGAAGAAATGTCATAGCAGAATGAGTGTGGGCATTTTTAAAACCCGGCATCAAAAGATTGCCTGCGCAGTCAAATTCTTTGTCGAACTGTCCAACGCTGAGATTTCTCTCCTTTGCTATATTTTCATTTCCTACAAACACAATCTTTTCATTTGCAACCCAAACTTCCCCATAAAAAATAGGTTTGTCCGGTTCCATTGTTAAGATATATGCGTTGTACAGTCTGATGTTCATGCTATGGTTTCTCCTCCAAAGCCACGAGGTAATAATTCAGCCAGTGTATAAACCTCATATTCCTCTAAAGATTTTACAACAATTATCTGAAAATCATCTTTACAAAATTCTTTCATTACCTGTCTGCACACCCCACAGGGATAAGCATAACTTTCCGGCATTTTATCTTTTTTACCGCCACAAATCGCTATAGCTTTAAAATTTCTTTCCCCTTCACTGACTGCTTTAAAGAAAGCCGTCCGTTCCCCGCAATTGGTAGGTCCATAGGCCGCATTTTCAATATTGCAACCGGTGTATATTTTCCCTTCTTCTGTAAGAAGTGCTGCACCTACCGTGTACCCGGAATAAGGTACATAGGAATATTTCCGTGCATCAAGAGCTTTTTGAATTAATTCTTTTATAGGAATCACCCTCCTATTCAAACATGGGGACTGCCGTCATCAGCAGATTTGCAAAGTTCTTGGAAACCATATCCGCCGTTTCCTGTACTTCCTGATGGTTTAAAGCCTTGCCGCTCATACCTGCCGCCAGATTACTGATACAAGAAACACCACAAATACGAAGTCCCATATGGTTTGCCGCAATGGCCTCCACTACTGTACTCATACCAACCGCATCCGTACCAAGGGTTCTCATCATACGGATTTCCGCCGGTGACTCATAGGAAGGTCCTGTAAGCTGGGCATAGACACCTTCTTTTAAATCAATACCATTTTGCTGTGCACTTTTTCTTAAAACTTCCTGTAAATCCAAGTCATAAATCTGAGACATATCCGGGAAACGAACACCCAGTTCATCAATATTTTTACCAATCAAAGGATTTGGTGCAAAGGTCGCAATATGATCCGTCAACATCATCAAATCTCCGGCCTTAAAATCCCAGTTTACACCGCCGGCGGCATTGGTAAGGAACAATATCTTGGCTCCCATCATACCCATAAGGCGGATAGGAAGAATCACGTCGGAAATATCATATCCTTCGTAGTAATGCACCCTGCCTTTCATGCAAACAACGGCTTTGTGACCAATATATCCAAAAATAAATTTGCCTGCATGCCCGGGAACCGTAGATACGGGAAAACCTGCAATCTCACTGTAGGAAATCTCCTGTTCTACCTTAATGTTCGCTGCAAAATCACCAAGTCCGGAACCCAGTACAATTGCCACTTCAGGCACAAAATCTGTCTTGTTTCTGACACACTGCAGACAACTCTGTAATTTTTCTAAAATAGGGTTCATAAAACCACTCCTTTTCATACTATTTATTATATCAGTAGCCTTTCCCAATGACAATCAAAAAAACAGTTCTAGGACTAATATCCTAGAACTGTTTTAAAGTATACTAAATAATAATACACACCATTCCACCATTACTGTCATTCACAATTTTTTGCATGGTTTCCTGCAGTTTAATCTGACTTTCGTCTCCTATCATGGCTATTTTGCCCGTAATCCCGTCATTTACCAGTTGTTCAACAGTTTTTCCGAATATATTGGTATCCCAAATGCCTTTTTCCGAACTTGCAGCATCATTGATAAAACGGATTAAATCCTCCGCCTGTTGTTCAGAGCCTACGATGGGAGCAATCTCTGTTTCGATATTTGCCCTTATCATGTGGATGGATGGACTTTCCGCCTTGATTTTGACACCAAATTTGTTACCGTGCCGGATAACCTCCGGAGGATTTAATTTTATCTCCTCTCTCTCCGGTGTTACCACACCGTAGCCTTTATACCGCACCGCCTGAAGAGCCTGCAACACTTTAGAATACTCTTTTTTCATAGTTGCCATTTCTTTCAGTTTTGAAATCAACTGATATTCCCCGGATATTTCTTCTCCTACCAGTTCACTTAGCATTTCATAATAGTAACTTTGGTCCACATCCATCTGAACCTTCACACACCCGTCTGCCAGATTAATTTGATCCATCTTGCATCGTTTTACATAATCACTTTCCACAGTGACAGGCATATCCTTTATATCACGGATGGTATTATATTTCTTTATAAGCTCCCTGACCTTTAAAACAATATCAGATTTCAGCTTATTATTTAAGGGCAACATTTCTACCCATTTGGGCATATGGAACTCAATGGAAGAAATGGGAAATTCATAAAGAATTTGTTGCATGATATTATGAATATCTTCTTTTTTTAGTTGTTCACAGTTTACGGGAAGAACTTTTGTCTTATATTTTTCCCCCATCTCTTCCGCCATCTTCACTGTACTGTCTGCATAAGGATGCTCTGTATTCAAAAGCACAAGAAAAGGCTTCCTTAATCTCTTTAACGCCTGAATCGTTTTTTCTTCCGGGTCTATGTATTGATTTCTTGGAATATCGCCAAAACTGCCATCCGTGGTTATTACCAAGCCGATAGTGGAATGGTCATTGATCACTTTATTCGTACCGATTTCTGCCGCTTGGGTAAATGGAATTTCATGACTAAACCATGGGGTTTTCACCATACGTTCCACATTTTCCTCTAAATGTCCCACTGCACCTTCTACCATATATCCAACACAATCGATGAGTCTTATTTTGGTTTCTACATCACCATCCAATAATACCTTTGCAGCTTCTTTTGGAATAAATTTCGGCTCAGTTGTCGTAATAGTCTTCCCGCCGCTGCTTTGCGGCAATTCATCTATTGCCTGTGTTTTGTCGTTTTCATCTGTCATATAGGGCAGGACCATTACATCCATGAAGCGTCTGATAAATGTGGATTTTCCCGTCCGGACAGGTCCTACTACTCCAATATAGATTTCTCCGTCTGTTCTATTTTGTATATCTTTGTAAAGGTCGTATGTATTTAATTCCATGTTTCCCATAAAAAAACCTCCTGCATATACTGTTAAAATATATGCAGGAGCCTTATGTTTAATCACATCTTTTAAAGTTTAAATTACATAATTACACGTTTGAAGTTCTTTTTACCACGTTTTACAACTACGCCTTCACCGGCAAACTGTGCAGGTTCGTAAACAGTCTTAATATCTGTTACTTTTTCATTTTCCACAGTAACACCGCCCTGTTCTACCGCACGTCTTGCCTCGGATCTGGAAGCACAAAGACCAGCTGCAACAAGAACACCCAGAATATCAATCTTTCCATCCATAAACTGTTCCTCGGTCAAGGTAGCTGTAGGCATTTCAGCTGCATTACCACCTGCGAAAAGTGCTCTTGCGCTTTCCTGTGCTTTAACAGCCTCTTCCTCTCCGTGAACCAGTTTTGTAAGTTCAAATGCAAGGATTTCTTTCGCCTGGTTTAACTGGCTGCCTTCCCAAGCATCCATTTTCTCAATTTCTTCCAAAGGAAGGAAGGTAAGCATACGGATGCATTTCAGTACGTCTGCATCTGCTACGTTTCTCCAGTACTGGTAGAATTCGAAAGGAGTGGTCTTGTTGGGATCAAGCCATACAGCACCTTTCTGGGTTTTTCCCATTTTCTTACCTTCTGAGTTCAAAAGAAGAGTGATGGTCATTGCGTAAGCATCTTTGCGCAGTTTACGACGGATTAGTTCAGTACCGCCCAGCATGTTGCTCCACTGGTCATCTCCGCCAAACTGCATGTTACAGCCGTATTTCTCGTAGAGCGCAAGGAAATCGTAGCTCTGCATAATCATGTAGTTAAACTCAAGGAAGCTAAGACCTTTTTCCATACGCTGTTTGTAGCACTCAGCGGTAAGCATTCTGTTTACACTGAAGTGAACACCTACATCACGAAGCAGCTCTACATAGTTCAATCCAAGAAGCCAATCAGCATTGTTTACAAGCATTGCTTTTCCTTCGGAGAAGTCGATAAACTTGCTCATCTGCTTTTTGAAGCACTCTACGTTATGGTCGATAGTCTCTTTTGTCATCATGGTACGCATATCGGTTCTTCCGGAAGGATCACCAATCATAGCTGTACCGCCACCGATAAGAGCAATGGGTTTGTTTCCTGCCATCTGCAGTCTCTTCATCAGGCAAAGTGCCATGAAATGTCCTACATGCAAACTGTCAGCTGTAGGGTCAAATCCGATATAAAATACAGCTTTACCATTATTAATCAGTTCTTTGATTTCTTCTTCGTCCGTAAGCTGTGCCAGAAGTCCTCTGGCTTTCAATTCGTCAAAAATTGTCATGTTTTTTCTCTCCTTTTCTTTTTGTAATCAAATGCGATCAAGTCATATTTTTGCATTAGAAAAGCTCGCCCTTTTTTTCAAAAGGACGAGCTGTTACTCGTGTTACCACCTAATGTTCCCATGCTTCTCACAAAACATGGCTTAGCAAGTATCTATCAATACTTTGGCATATATCGGTGCCTACCGTCAAAGCCTACTTAGGAATCCGTTCTGCTTTGCTGCTCCAAGATGTACTTCCTGTTATTCTTCTTGCGCCTCTCACCACCCGGCAACTCTCTGTCAGCCTGTAAATAACAGTACTCTTCTCTTCATCGCATTATTTGATTCAATTTTTACTCATTATACAAAGCAGATTTTCATTTGTCAACAACTTATTAATTGTTTTTCGTGGTCATCAGTTTTACCATAGCCTGATTTAATCCATCTACCGTCAACTTGTACATGGGAAAAATCTTTTTCACCGCAGTTTCCGCCTCACGCCATGGAGCATGTCCCGGAGCCATTTTCGGATTCAGCCAAACAACCTTTTTATATTTCTTTTTCAAGAGCATAAGCCACTCGTATCCGGAAAGTCCACCATTTGGACCACGGTAGTTTCCCGTATCAGAATATAACTCCTCCGGTGCCATTGCTGCATCACCCACAATAATCACCTTATAATCACTTCCGTAATTGCGGAATACCCAATCTGTGTCAACCCAGTCACCGTTTTCACATTCCGGCGTTTTATAAAGTTTACTATATATACAGTTGTGGAAATAAAAGGTTTTGACATCCTTATAATGATTTGACTTATGAACCGCCTGAAATATATCATTCAAAAGCTTGCTAAATGGAATCATAGTTCCCCCGGAGTCCATAAGGAGCAATAATTTCACTGCATTTTTTCTTGGCTTTTGCATTACAATCTGAAGACAACCACCGTTGTTACAAGTCTTGTCCACCGTCCGGTCTATATCCAATTCCGTTTCCGGAATATCCAGTCTGGAAGAAAACTGTCTCAGCTTACGGAATGCCATCTGGAATTGTCTGTTGTCCAGCACCCTGTCATCACGGAAGTCCCGGTATTTTCGTTCCCCTACAACAGCAAATGCCGATTGATGGCCTGTCTTTCCACCCACACGGAATCCTCCGATATTACTGCCGCTGTTACCAAAGGAAGTTTTACCCATACTTCCAATCCAGAAGCTACCACCGTTGTGCTCGCTGTCCTGGTCCCGAAGTCTCTCTTTAAACTTCTGTTCCACCTCATCTTTGTCCAAAAAGACCTGCCTGTCTTCCATCTGATTTAACATGTTTCTGGTTTCCTCGTCCGCCAGTTCCTGCAAATCAGATTTATCAAGCCATCTTAACATCTGACTGGTGATTTCGCGCTCCGTCTTAACCGCTTTAAAGCACTCTTCAAATGCCATATCAAATTTATCAAAATCTGTTTCACTCTTAACCAAAATCATTCTGGCTACGTAATAAAAGCCGGTCAGGGAATTTTCACATAATCCCTTCTCCAAAGCCTCCTGAAGGGTCAAAAACTCTCCAAGAGTTACCCGAAGGCCCATTTCACGCAGAGTGTGAAAAAATTTCAAAAACATATGTTTCTTCCTTTAATTTTTTTGCTGTTTCACTAATTCCAGATCCTCGTCCTTTTTCACTACAACACCAATGAAAGGAAGGGCTGATTTTATAGTCTCAGTTGGAATACCCCCAACCTGCAGTGCATTAATCCAGTCGATAAGTTCTGAGGTGCTTGGTTTCTTTCTGATATCACGCATGGCACGGATATCATAAAAAGCCTCCATGGCATTCTTTAAAAGAGCTTCTTCCACATTTGGATGATGTACCTTTACAATCTCTTCCATCAGTTCAGGGCTGGGGAAATCAATATAATGGAAAATGCATCTTCTAAGAAACGCATCCGGAAGCTCCTTCTCCGCATTGGAAGTAATGATAACAATGGGACGGTGCTTTGCCTTTACGCTGCGTTTTGTCTCATTAATATAGAATTCCATCTGATCCAGCTCCCACAAAAGGTCATTCGGGAATTCCAAATCCGCTTTATCAATCTCATCAATCAAAAGAACCACCTGCTCATCCGAGTCAAATGCTTCTCCTAATTTACCCAACTTAATATATCTTGAAATATCATCCACTCCCTCTTCCCCAAACTGACCATTATACAATCTCTGGATGGTATCGTAAACATATAAGCCTTCTTGGGCTTTGGTGGTAGATTTAATATTCCATATAATTAATTTTTTACCCAGTGCCTGGGAAACCGCCTGTGCCAGCATAGTTTTTCCGGTTCCGGGCTCACCTTTTATTAAAAGCGGCTTTTTCAGGGCAATTGCCACATTTACACTGGCCATCAGTTCCTTACTTGCCACATATTCTCCTGTCGAAGAAAACATCACTTCACTCATATTCTTCCTCCTTGAAAATCTCTCTTTACTATGTTACGATATTCCTGTTTTAAAAGCAAGAATAATCAGAAGGGTCATTATAAAATGAAAACAATCGCTGAAATCATTAAAAGCAAAAAAACATCCATATCTTTCGAGGTTTTTCCGCCCAAAAAAGACGGTGAATTTGAAGCCGCCTTTGAAACTATGGATGCCCTTGGGAAACTTTCCCCCGATTTTATCAGTGTTACCTATGGAGCCGGCGGAAGCAAATCAAAGAAAACCATTGAAATTGCTTCTTACATACAAAACAAACTGGACATTCCCGCTTTGGCTCATCTGACCTGTGTAGGAAATAAAAAAGAAGAAATTCTCTCCATCACTAAAGAAATGAAGGATAACAATCTATCCCACGTACTGGCACTTCGCGGTGACCGTCCCAAGGATATGACAGACGAAGTATATAACTCCCGTGACTTTATGTATGCCTCAGAGTTAATGCACTTTTTGAGAACTGAAACAAATATGCGTTTTGCAGGTGCATGTTACCCTGAAAAACACTTTGAATGTTTCAGCAAAGAAAGTGATTTGACACATTTAAAAGAAAAACAGGATGAAGGCGCAGAGTTTTTTATTTCACAGCTCTTCTTTGACAACGACTTCTTCTACGATTTTAGAGACCGTTCAGCAAGAAAAGGCATTGTCGTTCCAATCAGCGCGGGAATCATGCCTATCACCTCAACAAAACAGATCGGAACTTCCGTTTCCCTCTCCGGTTCCTCTGTTCCCAAAGCATTTGCAGATATTATTGCTACTTACGGGGATAATTCAGAGGATATGAGAAAGGCCGGTATCGACTATGCAATACGGCAAATTCGTGATTTACAGGAAAATGGTGTTGATGACATTCATATTTATACAATGAATAAGCCTAAAATGGCGGCAGAGATCATGGCCGGAATAAGATAAATAAAAACAAAAAGTCGGTTCATATGAACCGACTTTCTTTTATTCTTCCCACTGTCCATCCGCAACTTCGATTTTTGCATCTCTGAGCATCAAATCTCTCACTGCTTCATCTGCAGGTTTATTTTCAAACAATACTTTATTTACCTGTTCAATAACCGGAAGTTGGATATTGTATTTCTTCGCAAGTCCCATGGCTGCTTTTGCAGAATAAACACCCTCTACAACCATTTTTACTTCTGTCATGGCTTCATCCATATTTTTTCCCTGACCGATCAAAATACCGGCCCTACGGTTTCTGGAATGCATGGAGGCACAAGTAACAATCAAATCACCAATGCCTGTCAGACCGCAAAAGGTTTCAAATCTGGCACCCATAGCCATACCCAGCCTTGCAATCTCTGTAATACCTCTGGTAATAAGCGCAGCCTTTGAGTTGTCTCCGTAACCAAGTCCATCCGCAATACCTGCGGCAAGTGCAACCACATTTTTAAGTGCTCCTCCAAGTTCAATACCCAACACATCACTGCTGGTATATACCCGGAACACATCATTCATAAACATGTTTTGAAGCATTTCCGCTGTCTTTCTCTTTTTCGCTCCCACTACAATAGCAGTAGGAATACCTTTTCCTACCTCCTCTGCATGGGAAGGACCCGATAAAACAGCAACTTCTGCCTGCGGAATTTCTTCTTCAATAATCTCGGAAAGAGTCATAAGAGTGCTCTCCTCCACACCCTTTGCCACATTCACGATAATCTGACCGGGTACAACAAATTCCTTCATTTTCTTAGAAGTATTTCTCGTAAAAGGAGAAGGCACTGCAAGCACCAGCACCTCTTTACCAACAATCGCTTCCTGCAAATTGGTGGTAAACACCATGTCTTCCGGCAATTTTACCCCCGGAAGTTTATCCAAATGTTCACGGTTTACATTCAACATTTCGATTTCATCTTCAAGGATGGACCAAACCGTAACTTCATGGCCGTTCTTATGTAAAAGAGAAGCAAGGGCAGTACCCCAACTTCCTGCACCGATTACGCTTACTTTTGACATTCGATTGCCTCCTTATTTTTCTTAAAGAGATATGTCTTGCGCTCTGTACCTGTTGCAAGACGTTTGATATTTTCTTTATGCTTCCAAAATGCAAGAATCATTAACAACGCCGTGATAACGTACATTTCATTCAAAACAGGCTGTGACATTCCAAATACACCAAGCTGTCCACAGATAACCATTTCTGTCATTAATCCCACATACACCAAAAGAGAGCCTACTGATACATAATGGGTGAGAATAAATGTGCCAAAGAACAGAATAATTCCCATGGGAAGAAAACACCAATGCAATGAAGCTATCAAGCCTGCTGTTGCTGCAATTCCTTTTCCGCCTTTAAATCCCATATAAAAAGGATAATTATGGCCTAAAATTGCCCCTGATGCACCATACAGACAAAGAAGATAAATACTGTCCTGATTGCTTGCACAAAAAATCAAACGGACAACTACCACTGCCAATATACATTTGATAGCATCTCCAAAAAACACGATAATTCCTGCCTTAGTACCCAAAATTCTCAGTGCATTGGTTGTACCGGAATTTCCGCTTCCGTGTTCTCTAATGTCAATGCCGTGTGCTTTTCCATAGAAAAACGCTGTCTGGAACAGTCCAAAAATGTATCCGATTACTAAACAAATGATACGTTCCATTTTATTCTTTTTCCTTTCGTTCTCTGATAATGAACCTTAAAGGCGTTCCTTTGAATCCAAAGGTGTCTCGAATCTGGTTTTCAATATATCTTGTATAAGAAAAATGCATCAATTCTTTGTCGTTTACAAAAATAACAAAGGTAGGCGGTTTCACAGAAACCTGGGTAATATAATAAAGTTTCAGTCTCTTACCTTTATCGGAAGGAGGCTGCTGCATTGCCACAGCTTCTGCCATAATTTCATTAAGCACGCCTGTTCCCACACGCATTGCATGGTTTTCGCTGACCATATCAATGGTTTCATACAGTTTTGGCAATCTCTGTCCTGTTTTTGCGGAGACAAACAACATCTCGGCATATGGCATAAATGACAAAGTATTTCTTACCTTTTCCGTAAATTTATAAATGGTCTTATCATCCTTTTCCACCGCGTCCCATTTGTTTACAACAATGATTACAGCCTTACCTCTGTCATGAGCAATGCCTGCAATCTTTGCATCCTGTTCCGTGACACCTTCTGTGGCATCAATCACCATAACCACAACATCCGCACGCTCTACCGCACTGACAGTACGTACAATCATGTAATGTTCCAGTTCCTCTTTGATTTTATTTTTACGTCTAAGACCTGCCGTATCAATAAATACATAATCTTTTCCATTATACGTAATATCCGTATCCACCGCATCTCTGGTTGTTCCCGCAATATCTGAAACAATCAGACGGTTTTCTCCCAGCAGTTTGTTAATAATGGAGGATTTACCTACATTAGGCTTGCCCACAATTGCAACCCTGGTTCTCTCGTCTTCTTCCTCTTCAATCTGAGATTTATCAAAGTAGGAAATCACTTCATCAAGCATCTCACCAAGTCCCAGTCTGTTAGCAGCTGAGATAGGATGGGGATCACCGATACCAAGATTATAAAACTCGTAAACATCTGCCATATATTTATTGAAGCTGTCAACCTTATTTACCACAAGCACAATGGGTTTATGGGAGCGTCTCAGCATATCTGCCACTTTAGAATCCGCATCTACGAGCCCCTGTTTTACATCTACCATGAACATGATAACATCTGCTGTATCAATGGCAATCTGAGCCTGTTCTCTCATCTGTGACAAAATAATGTCCCTGCTGTCCGGCTCAATACCGCCTGTATCAATCAAAGTAAAGGAAGTATCCAGCCAGGTAATATCCGCATAAATTCTATCTCTTGTGATACCCGGAGTATCTTTTACAATAGAAATCATCTCACCTGCAAGAGCATTAAATAAAGTAGATTTACCAACATTGGGACGGCCTACCACTGCAACAATCGGCTTTCCTTTTTTCTTTCCCATTTATGCCTCCCTTCTGCCGTATAACGGCACACAAGTAATAGCAATAACATATCTTAAATATTCAATATTGCATTTATAAAACCACAACCATTTGATTTTACAATATCTATTTTGACTTGTAAAGCCTTTTCAAGGTCTTCCACTGTCAGGTCATCCAGGAAAACCCTCTCGCCGCTGCGAAGCACATTTTCCGGTAAAAGAAGTCTGTTCCCTAATTGTTTTCCCATAAGCTGATCCCTGATATCCTGCCCGGTAAGCAGTCCGGAAACCGTAATCATTTCACCGAAGAAATCATTATTGATAGCATAAACTGTAATATCCAACTCCGGAAAGATTTCCATAATTGTATCTGTCATCTTCTTTATATATGGATAAGCGAGTTTTCCTGTCGCAAGTGATATCTTCTCTTTTTTTACTTCTTTTTCAGTTGCCGGATTATTCCTTACTGTGTCTATTGCTTCACAAAATTCATTCCACAAAAGACGAAGCATTCCCACACCGTTTTCCAGCTGCAGATATCCATCATAACGTTCTTCTTCCGGCAATTCACGCTCTGCTAAAATATACCATTCATCGCTGGCATGAATAAAATGCAAACCATACTTCGGATAGAGTCTCTTTTGCCAGTCTTCAATTTGATCGATAACTTTGCAGGCATCCTCTTTTGTAAAAGGCTCCAACGGATAAAGACCTTCCCGATATTTAGAAAGCCCTACGGGAACCACAGACACACTCTCTAAATGTGGCAAATATTTTGCCATCTCCCGTATACTGAATTCCAATTCTTCTCCGTCATTTACCCCTTTGCACAGTACGATTTGACCATTCATGGTAATACCGGCTTCAAAAAGCTTATCCACCTTTTTCAGCGCCTCTCCTGCAAAGCGGTTGTTTAACATTTTACATCTGAGTTCCGGATTCATTGCCTGGAATGAAATATTAATCGGTGACAAATTGTAGCGGATAATACGGTCAACATCCTTATCGGACATATTAGTAAGCGTCACATAATTCCCCTGTAAAAAAGAAAGACGGGAATCATCATCTTTAAAATATAAGGTTTCTCTCATTCCGGGAGGCATCTGGTCAATAAAACAGAAAATACATTTATTATGACAATGCCTGTATTCATCCATAAGTCCGTTTTCAAATTCGATACCCAAATCCTCATCCGGGTCCTTATCGATTTCTAACAGCCACTCTTCCCCATCCGGTTTTTGCACTAACACCTCTATATATTCATCCTGCACCAGAAACTGATAATCAAAAATATCCTCAATTTCCGTATCATTAATGGCAAGCAATATATCTCCTGCCTCTATTTCCATTTCTTCCGCAATACTTCCCGGAACAACTCTTTTAATCACATGC
>JAZNGC010000105.1:0-3029 GCA_045589155.1 Lachnospiraceae bacterium | reverse complement strand
TAAGAGTTGTCGTGTTGATTTACTTAAAAAATATTATGATGAAATCATAGCACCCGATAAAAAACTAATCATTATGAAAGCATGTGGTCATTCTCCACAAATTGACGAGCCGGTGCTATTTGCAAAAGAAGTAAAGAAAATACATAAAGAATGGGAGAGACAGAAAAATGGCAACATATAAAGAACGTTACCTTGCAGGTGAAATTGAATTTGAAGAAATTGACAAATACTCATATCAGTGGGGAATGAGTGATGATGAACGAACTTTAGCAAAATATCTTGGATTAAATGCAGAGGAAGAAGATGCATGGGTTAGTATAAGCGAGGAGGCTTTAAAAGGTCTTTTAGATAAGCAACGAAAGAAATAATTCAATTTGTATGACAACATAAACTTGATTAGAAACCAATCGAAGTTGGTGTAAACGATAAAGCAGCTTACATCCTTTGATAAACTGCCCTATCGTTTACATCAATTTCGATTTTTCTATAGTGAACAAAGTCGCGTCACCGGAGCCAGTATGTATGGATTTTCAATTATTCCACTTTGCCGAAAAGTAAAGGTTATGTCATTACAGCTGAGAGACTCATTTCAAAATCCAAGCACGACAAATAGACCTCATTGCTGAGGCTTTTGAAGAAATATAAATTCCAAACTTTAAATCCGTAAAGGTATCCGCTGCCTAGGCTTACCAAGGTGTCCGCCACAGCACTTACAAACAGTAATCTTGATACCATAAAGAATTTCAAGCATTTGGGGAGTTTCCATGTCTTTCAGCCTGGAAAGATACTGTTTGCAGCCAAGGAGATTCCGGCATAACGTCAGATGTCTGGTTTTGGTTCTGGTACACAACAGTCCGTAATGCCTGATTCTGACAAAGCGTTTTGGCGGCACATGCATAAGAAACCGGCGGATAAATTCAATGCCGGAGATGGTAAACTCTTTCCACTTGCCTTCTTCGCGGTAGTCTTTTACGTAATAGGTAACTGTATCCTCATCCATGCGGCTGATACGGTGGTTACTGATAGCAATCCTGTGAGAGTATTTCCCGAGGTAGTTAATAACGGACTGCGCTCCGTTGAAGGTCTTCTTGCAGTGAGGAACCCAGTCTTTTTCATAACAGAGGTTCAAGAGTTCTTTAAACGCATAACGATTGCGGTACTTTTCACTGCGTCCATGAAACTGAAACTTTTTCTCTTCGTACAGGATTTTGAGTGCGGCCATGTATTTGCCACGGAACAGCTTTGACATTACTTTTACCGGAAGAAAGAATTCTTCACCTTTGTCACACCACTGATTTTTGACAGTCAAACCACCGCCAAGGAGGATGACGTGAATGTGGGGATGATAGTTCATTTCAGAGCCCCAGGTATGTAGCACACAGATATATCCAACCTTTGCACCGAGATGTTTGGAATCTATGGTAAGTTCATTGATGGTTTCCGAAACGCAGTGATACAGAGCATCATAGAGGATTTGCTGGTTATTGTAGATTAAGGGGTTCAACTCCTGTGGTACAGTAAATACTACGTGAAAGTAAGGAGCTTCCAGCACATCCTCACGACGCTTGTCCATCCACTTTTCCTTAGGCAAAGCCTGACACATGGGACAGCATCTGTTCCGGCAGGAGTTATAGTGGATTTGCAGATGCCCACAGTTCTCACACTTACTTATGTTGGCACCATAAGCACCGGTCTTGCAGTTAATGATGCAGTTAGCAACCTTGGACTGCTGTGGTGAAGGTGTATATTTATCGAGGTATTTCGGATAAAACCGTAGAAAGATATCCTGTACAGTAGGATGCTCCATTATGAATCCTCCTGTACATCAAAAGGGCTTTTGATGCCAAGTAAAGTTTTATTACTGACATGAAGATAAATTTCGGTAGACTTAGGATCCAGGTGACCTAACAATGCCTGAATATATTTAATATCACATCCGGCTTCCAGAAGATGACTTGCGAAACTGTGCCTGAATGCATGGGAAGTGACATGCTTGGCAAATCCAGCCCGTTCGGAGCTTCTTCTTAATACCTGATTTACGGCAGAGATATCCAGATAGTCTCCAGTTGTCTGACTGGGAAAGAGAATGTTTCTGGGCTTTCCGCACTGAAACCAGTACTGTGTCAGAATGTCGAGAGTACGGTCAGCCAGAATGGTGTAACGGTCCATTCTGTTTTTGGTATTGCGGATGTGAATGGAGTGATTGCTTCGGGATATATCATCATAATGCAAATGGGTTACTTCAGACACGCGAAGACCGCCTGAGTACATAACAGCAAAGATGGCCTTGTACTTCAGATTTGTGGTGACATCAAGGATGGCATCCACTTCTGTTCTAGAAAGAACAGTAGGCAGGGAACGGTCACGTTTCATTCTGGGAATTTCATCTTCATCCCAGTTGAGTTTGAGTACCCGCTTGTACATAAAGCGTAAGGCACCGTAGTAGTGATTGTAGGTTTCGGGCATAATACCGGCAAGCCTTTTGGCAGTAAGATAATCATCAACATCCGCTACGGTGAGTTCCTGCCAGGGTTTACCGATGGTGTTCAGGAACGGACTAAGAGCGTGACAATAAGCCCGTGCGGTGGATTCCTTTAGATTCTTTTTCCGCGCAGCGATAGTAACTAATTCAAAAATATCTTCGTACATAAGATAACCTCCATGAAATAAAAGTAGTAATAACAACAGTAACTACCCATCATGGAGGAGCATTTGCAAAATAAAACTGCTTGTGAAAGCAGCCTGAAGGTGGTATTATTTTCATAGGCAGTTGCAGGGACTACGCCCGTGTATGAAGTTTGTTTTCGCTCGCACTTTAACAATACTATCTTGGGACAATCCTGTCACTGCCTATTTTAGAAAAAGCAGAAAAACTGCGCCACAGCCTTGGCAGGCCATCGCGCAGCGATTTTGTTCACTTTGAAGTTGGTGGAGATATTTATGAATCGAAATAAAGCAATTGCCCTCTATTTGTTAGGAGCTTTAGGGCAAATATGGATGATATGTATTATAGTTTTTATATTGCGTAA
>JAZNGC010000104.1:0-34346 GCA_045589155.1 Lachnospiraceae bacterium | reverse complement strand
ATAATAAAGGAAGTTCTTCCCTTTAACATGGCATTCAATCCCTGCTGAAGTGCCTTCTCTGTCTGCACATCAATACTGGATGTAGCTTCATCAAGCACCAGGATAGCCGGATCGGAAAGCAAGGTTCTTGCAAAGGAAATGAGCTGCTTTTGTCCCTGGGACAAGAGGGAACCTCTCTCTTTTACCTCGGTCTGATAACCATCCTGGAACCGGTTAATAAAGTCGTCTGCACAAACCGTCTTGCTTGCTTTTACGATTTCTTCTGTTGTAGCGTCCAGTTTACCGTAGCGGATATTGTCTTCAATGGTTCCGGAGAAGATAAAGCTGTCCTGCAACATAATTCCCATCTGGGAACGCAGGGAATGTAACGTAACTTTTGCGATATCCTGTCCGTCAATCAGCACTCTTCCCTTTTCTACATTATAAAATCTGGAAATCAGATTTACGATGGTACTCTTTCCGGCACCGGTAGGTCCTACCAGAGCCACACTCTCTCCTGCTTTTACGGTAAAGGATACATTTTTCAGTACGTCTTTTCCCTCTTCATATGCAAAAGTGACATTTTCAAATGTAACATCTCCTTTAATAGCCGGCATAGGATTTGCATCCTGTGCATCACATACCGTTACCGGCTCGTCCAGAGTTTCGAAAATACGCTCCAAATAAGCAATGTTATTGATAAAGTTATTAAAAATGTTACCCAGGTTCATAATGGGCTGCCAGAAGCGTGCCGCATAGGATGTAATCGCAACGATAATACCCAGGCTCACCTGGCCTTCTCCCATGAAAATCAGACCCACAATAAACACTGCTGCACGGACCCAAACAGAGATATTGTCGATACCGGGCCATACTAAGTTACTGTAGCCTACCGCTTTAAACCAGGTACTTCTGCAACGGTCACAAAGCACTGCAAAGGTTTCCGCATTTTCTTCTTCTCTTGCAAACATCTGTGTGATTCTCGCACCTACAATATTTTCCTGCAGATATGCATTTAAGTTAGAGTTCTTGTTGGATACCTGCTGCCATGCCTTTCTCTGCTTGTCCTTAATCCAAAACATAAATGCCGCCAGAACCGGCACACCTGCCATTACTACCAAAGAAAGCTCCACGTTCACACAGAACATAAAGACAACAATAAAAATCAGGTTGATGATTTCCAGCACCACGTTAATCAAACCGTTGGAAAGCATATCCGAAACGGAGTTCACGTAATTTACTACCCGGATCAAAATCTTTCCGTGGGGTCTGTCATCATAGTATTGAAAAGGTAATTTCTGCAAATGTCCAAAAATATCTTTTCGGATATCATAAATAATGTTCTGGCTCACATTAATCATGATTTTGGAACGGATGGTTGTAAAAATGATACTCAGGATAAAGCACAGGCACAAAATAGCCACCAGGGATAAAAGCTGTTTTACATCCCCGTTGGGAATCGCTTCATCCAGTGCCTCCTGTGTAATCATAGGTCCAAACAGAGCTGTAATACCGCCAATGGCACTTAAAAGCAACGCCCCAATCATTTGCTTGATATATTTTTTGATATAAACAAAGGCACGCAATAAATGGCGGTAGTCAAATGGGGTTTCTAAGACTTCGTCTTCTCTATATGTATTTCTTCTAGCCATAGTTATACCTCCTCCCCTGTCTGTAACTGTACCAAATTGTAATAATATCCCTTCTTAGCCACAAGTTCATCATGGGTACCGGACTCTGTAATCCGTCCGTCTTGGATAATCAATATCTTATCCGCAAACTTTGTGGTGGAAATTCTCTGTGCAATAATAATCTTTGTACAAGGGAAATCCAATTCGTTTAAGCTGTGCTGAATCCTCTTTTCGGTTTCCATATCCACCGCAGATGTGGTGTCATCCAAAATCAGGATGGCAGGTTTTACCGCCAAAGCCCTGGCCAGTGAGATTCTCTGCTTCTGTCCGCCGGAAAGACCAACGCCTCTTTCGCCTACAATGGTATCGTAACCTTCCGGCATCTTTGTAATAAACTTTGCTGCCGCGGAATATTTCGCGAATTTTTCCACTTCTTCTTTTGTCAGACTGCTGTCGCCGTATGCAATATTTCCATCAATGGTATCGGAAAACAAAAGCACATCCTGGGTAGCCAGACCGATGTTATGACGAAGCTGTGTCAGCTTCATGGTGTTTACATCAATATCATCCACCAGTACCGTACCATCTGTGGGTTCGTAAAATCTGGGAATCAACTGTATAAGGGATGTTTTTCCGCAACCGGTTTCACCCATAATCGCTACTGTTTCACCCGGATTAGCCACAAAGGAAATATCATGCAGTACCGGAAGATTACCGTCTTCGTATTTAAAGCTTACGTTTTTAAACTCTACTTTACCTTTAAAACGCTCCGGTAAGTCAAGTGCATCTTCCCGGTCCACGATAGAAGGCTCAGAATAGTAAATCTCCATAACCTTATCGGAAGCTGCTGCAAATCTCTGGAATTCATTCATGATGTTACCCAGCATACGCATAGGGTTTTGTACCGCCCAGATCAAACCGGAAAAAGCTACATATTCTCCGGCAGTAAGTTCTCCGTTAATGATAAACAGACCACCCACCACAAGCAGCACTACAGGCATCAGGTTTGCAAAGGTTTCTATGTACGGGAAAAATTCCAGCCATGTCATGGCAGTAATCTTATTTGTCTTGGAAAAGTCTATGCTTCTCTCATCAAATTTTTCTATTTCATAGGCTTCTCTTGCAAAAGCTTTTACCACACGGTTACCGGAAATATTTTCCTGGGCAGCGGTGTTTAAATGGGAAAGCTTTTCACGGAGCTGCTTATGTCTGGGAGCTACCTTATTTCTAAACAGGATTACAATTACTAAAATAAAGGGGGCAATTGCAAGCACGGACAATGCCAACTTCCAGTTCATATAGAAGAAATAACCCGCCGTTGCCGCAAGCAGCGCAAAGGATTCCACAATGGCCCTGAAAACCCAGGCAATCATATGACGCACCGCATCCAGGTCACCGGTTACTCTGGTCATCAAATCACCGGTACGGAAAGTATTGTAAAACTGCATATCCTGACGCTCAATTTTGTCAAAGAGATGGGTTCTGACTCTATATAATACCTTCTGGGAAACGTGTTCCACATCCATACATACCAGATATACAATCACGGTTCTCACAAGCGTAAGCACCACCATTGCAATCACCAGTTGAAAAAACAAATCCTTCTTGTGAATCAGATTGTATGACGCATTCTCCCCCGTCAAAAAGGTATCGATAATAGCCTGGGTAATATAAGGAACCGTAAGCTGCATTACATTATAGACAATCGTTCCTAAAATGCCCACAAAATAAATGGCCCTGTATCCCTTCATATTCTCCCACAACCAGGCCATCTTTGAATATTTCTTCGTACTCATCTTCTTCCTCCTTAGTCCGATTTTCCTAATTTAAATCTCCTCTTATCCTAAAATAAATTCTATCATAGCCTACTATTATGATGAATGTGTTATCTTGTGCTTTAGATGTAGTAAACGGAAAAAAAGGAACCTGCCTATGCAGATTCCTTTTCGGATTTTATTATCTTGTAAATTGTGAAATAAACTTCCACGCTTCTTCATTGGTGTGCTGTCTGCACTCATGCACCTGTTCACTGACACTTGCAAAAGCAGTACGGCAAACACCGTCTTCACTGTCGAAGTAGTTAATGGTTAAATAACTTCCTCTGGATTCATCGTAAATCTTCTCAACACGGTCACCGGAAACGCCCCAAATAGGATCCGCCCACTTATCTTTATCCTCGTATGTTACGTCAAATTTGGCTTTGCACTTATTAACCTGTGCCGCATACTGTATTCTTTCCAGTCCGGACTTGTCCTGGAAAGGAAGCTCAGGCACGTGTGATTTTTCACCGCCGGAATAGAACATGGGAACAGGAACGGTCATATTAAGCTTATCGCCAAGATCTCTGCCAAAAGGATTGTTTCTCACAGGGAACAGGGCACTGGCCGGAGCAACACCTGCGAAAATGGAAGGATACTCCTGGTACATATCCCAGGTTTTACCGCTACCCATGGAAAATCCTGTAGCATAAATGCGGTGCTCGTCTATCTTGTATTGTTTCTTCAGATGCTCAAGTACTTCTACCACTTCCGTAGCGGTTACATTCTGATGATTGTCAATTGCTACATAGAGGAAGCCATATTTGTGGGCAATCTCCCACCATCCGGAAACAAAGGTCAGGAACATAGCGGAATCACCGCCTCCATGGAATCCCAAAAGAAGGGGTACCGGTCCGTTATCAAAAATTCCGTTATTGTAATAAGCACAATAACCTACTTTATGCTCAGCGGTATCCTTAAATGCCCCCATATTATCCGGGGAAGTTTTTACAAGTACATTGTCTACTTCCACTGTCATATCCAGGGCTTCAAAATCAGGATCAATCTGCATATAGCCGCACCACATTTTAAACTTGCGTACAAATGCTTTAAAGTCAGCCTTATAATCTGCCTTATCCTTAATCAGCAAATTCTGACAATCTGCAAAAGCGGCATTGACCTCTGCACTGTTACCAACACTCAAAATACCGATATCTTTGCGCTCCGGTGCGGGAATTACGCTTAAGTTTTCCATGGAGCACATAGCAGGTGTGATTTCACCCGGTCCCCAGAGATATTCGCCGTTTACTGTTTTCAGCAGATTTTTTGCAACATAATCTGCTGACTCACCAAAGCTGTAAATATCAGCCCTGAAAATGCTACCCTTTATAAAATATCCCTTAAACTCACGTGTAAAGAAATTATGTAATTCTACAATTCCGTCTTCAAAACGGGGATCAATTTTAATTTCTGCTATAACAGCTGCGTACAAATCCTCTGTTGCATTCTTCCATCCGCCTTCACCTGTCGGATAAATAAAAAGGACACTGGCATCCGATGCAGCGGCAATCTCTGCAAGTCCGCTCTTATTTGCAAATTCAATTGCCTCTTCTTTACTCTGTCTGTTCTCCTCGAACACCAGCAGTAACGGTGCACAGAACGTATAGTTGTTTATCTGTCCATCGATTTCATTTGCAGGTACATAAGCCTTCAGATAAAACTTCTCGTACTCATGCTCCCAATACTTTCCGCCGTCAGCCAATGTGCTGACAATCGGTCTTTCCATTATACCCATAAAAAACCCTCCTTAAATTATGCAGAATATTTCTGTCACTTACCACATATTATACTCTTTTTACAGGTTTTACGCTAGACTATAAATGCTTCACTTTTCATTACTTTTTTGAATTGTACGTTAATTTCAGAATTGTACCTATATTTTTTAAATAATATTGAACTTTATACATTTATTTGATATAATATTTAAAAGTTTTCCATTTATTATCATTACAATATTACACAAAGGAGAATACATATGGGAAAAACAAAAAACAAAGACAAAGGGAACCCCGGAAAAGGGAAGAAAATTCTTCTCACAATCCTGGGAATCCTAGCCACCCTCATCTTAGTTCTTGTCATTTTTATCTCTGTTAACGCAAGCAGAAATGTAAAGGCTATGAACGCCTGTGTAGATGCCGTCATGGAAGAGTTAAATGAAAACTTTACTTTGACCCCCCTTCATCCGGGTGAATTTGATGCATTGACCTTATACGGATTCATGAAATTTGATGTAGAACAATATGACATTGAAAGCGTTGGTAACCTTTCCGTTATGCGTGTAAACATCGGATTGATGCAGATGGCTACCTTCGTTATCACACCAACGGATAAGAACCTGCCTCTGCTTTCTGCAGACTATATGTACATCTTATCCAGCCGGAAATCCTATTTGGAACACTATGATGTTGTAAAAGAAAAAGACGAACAATATAACAATTTGATGAATGCTCTCGCTACTGTCCATAAAGAGTATAATGATATACCTAATCTGGAAACCTCACCTGCATGGTACGACCACCTGCTGACTGTAGCATCCTACAAAGATACAAAACCGGACGCAGATGAAGAAATGAAAGAATTTTTGGTAAAAGATATCAAGACTTATATCGAATACGCAAAACAGTTCCCTCTTCTTAACGCAGAAGAAAAAGCAGAAAAAATCGCCCTTACCGTTGATTACACAGACGGACTTATTGAAAAAGGTGGTATTTCCACAGATATATTCAAGGCAGAGCTTGGCAACGAAGTAACAAAGAAATTTTTCGATCAGGTATTCTTTGGAACTGCTGTACAATAACAAAACCACAACACATCAAAAAAGACTTAGTGATTTTACCACTAAGTCTTTTTTATGTAAGTATCTTAAATTACTTATTCTTTTACACCACCGATTGTAAGACCTGTTACAAAGTATCTCTGTAAGAAAGGATACAAACAGATAATCGGAAGCATGGTTGCAATTGTTGCCGCTGCACGTACAGTTGCAGGTGTTACCTGAGATGCTGCTGCTGCACCTGCCTGAGCAGATGCTGTAGCACTACCACTCTGTTGTGCTACGGAGTTAAGAAGTTTCATCAACTCGTACTGCAATGTGGTATACTCTGTTTTCATACGGTTATAGAGCATGGCGTCAAACCAGGAGTTCCACTGATATACCGCAACAAAAAGTGCGATTGTAGCATATACCGGCTTACAAAGCGGGGAGATAATGCTAACAAAAACGCGCATATATCCTGCACCGTCAAGCTGTGCGGATTCCTCCAGGGAATCGGGAATACCTGTCATGAAAGTTCTGATAACCAACATATTGAAGGCACTTATCGCACCGGGAATTACATATACCCAGAAGGTATTTGTCAGACCCATAGATCTGTAAAGCAACAGAACGGGAATCAGACCACCGTTTACGTACATTGTAATAACCCAGAACAAAGACAACTGTGAACGGAACAAAAATCTCTTTCTACTGATGATGAAAGCAAGAAGTGCATTGGTAGCAAGGGACAACAGAGTACCAAGAACGGTTCTGGCTACTGTAATCCATGCACCTGTCAGCATGTTCTGTTTTTTCAATACAGTTATGTAGTTCTTCCAAGTAAACTTTCTGGGAAGTAAATGAATACCACCTTTAACAGCATCCATACCATCGTTTAAGGAAACTGCCAATGTATTTAATACCGGATAAAGGGTAATAACCACAAAGGCTACCATAAACAGAAAGTTAAAAATTCTAAATAAATCTATTCTGTCTTTTTTCATATACCCTCCTCCTAGAACAATTTCTCATCGCTGGTCTTAGAAGCCAACCAGTTTGCTGCAAATACCAGGATGATACTTACCGCAGACTTGAAGATACCGGCTGCTGTACCAAGTGAGAAGTCGTTCTGGCTAACACCCCAGTTCAATACATAGATATCAATTGTCTGTGATACCTTCTGAACCAGACCGTTACCCAACAAATACTGCACTTCAAATCCGGCATTCAAAACGTTACCTACGTTAATCAACAACAGGATGACAATTGTAGGTGCGATACCGGGAATTGTAATATATTTCATCTTTGCCCATCTGCCTGCACCATCGATAGAAGCCGCCTCGTACAAAGTAGGGTCGATAGCGGTAATCGCTGCAAGGTAAACGATTGCATTCCAACCTGTTTCTTTCCAAAGGTTAGCAAATGCAACAATCGGCCAGAAAAAGGCTTCATGTGCAAAGAAATTGACTGCCTTAGCTACGAAACCAAATTTCAGTAAAAGTTCATTGATGATACCGGATGCTGACAGTGCATCATGCAAAATACCGGTAACAATAATCCAAGAAAGGAAGTGAGGCAAATAAGAAACTGTCTGCACTAACTTCTTACCAAATCTGGATTTTAATTCATTTAATAACAGGGCAAACAAAATTGCCATAAAAAAGGATGTCACAAGGTTAAGTACACCCATACATAAGGTGTTTCTGATAACCCTAAGGAATCTGACATCACTAAATAAGGTTACAAACTTATCAAAACCAATAAACTCAGAACCCCAAAGACCGTCTTTTGCTTTAAAGTTCTGGAAGGCCATAATCCATCCACCGAGAGGCAGATAGTAAAACACAAAACCATAGATAACAAATAACGCAGAGCAAATCAAAAGGAATTTTTGTCTTTTTACCTCTTTCCAGGAAAATTCAATTTTCTGCGTATTATTTTTGGACTTTTTTGCCATAATACATCTCCTCTGCTTAACATACGTAAGCTGCGTCGTTACTTTAACTTAGTTGACGGCAGTTATTGCTAACTGCCGTCAACAGATTAAAACTTATTTTTTTGATTAATTAGACTTATTTTGCTGCTGCAGCAATTCTCTTGTCTAATTCAGCCTGTACTTCAGCAAGGAAGTCTTCGGGTTTACAATCAGCATATGCTTTCATGTACTCTGCCCAAACGCCTTCGAAGTCGTCTGTCATAACAAGTTTAGGAAGATACTCGTGTTTAACTTCGCCAACTTTTGCCCAAGCTACACCACCGGGTGTTGCTGTTGTGAAGTTGTTGGAGAAGGACCACAGAGGATACCAAGGACCTGTCTGAACGTTAGCACTTCCGATCATTTCAGGATAAGAAGTTACGCCGTAAGCTTCGAATACATCGATAACGGGCTGAGCAAGACCAAGATAGAACTCAGATGTCTGCTCGCTGGGCATCATAGCGTTCTTGCCATCTTTGCTTGTTCCCATCCACTGAGGGAAGTAAGAGTAATCGCAAAGGTGAGAAGCTTTGTAATCTGTATCAGCTACTTTTGCTCTCATTTCGTCTGTTCTGTAGTAAAGACCGTTTTCATCTACTAAGTAGTCAACGCCTTCTACACCCCAGAAACGAAGGTCATGAATTTCCTGTGTCATACAGTCACTGATGAATTTGAACGCTTTGTCGGGATCTTCACAGTCGATTGTGATAGAGATACCGGATGCGTTGTTAACTGTATCACCATAGGAGTGCCACTGCTGTTCCATACCTTTTTCGATTGTAAGACCAAGAGGGATGTAAGAGCATCCTTCAAGATCAAGACCGGAAGATTTGAATGCGTCAGTGATTGTGTAGTTGAAGTTCCAGTTCTGGTCACACATACCAAGTACACGACCTGTAGAAAGTTTTGCAATGTACTCGTCGAATGTCTGTGTAGCGAATTCAGTATCCATCATACCAGCTGCATACTGTTCGTTAAGTTTTTTAAGATATTTCTTTGTTGTTTCTGTTGTGTTGTAGTCAACAACTTTCTTTGTGTCAAGGTCTACGATAACACAACCATCGTTGGGATATCCATCAAGGAACATACCAGCGTTTTCGATACAGAAGTATCTCCAGTCTTCGCAAAGAGCTGTGTAAGGAATAACGGGTGTGCCGTCTGCAAGTGTAGGATTAGCTTTTGCATAATCGTTCAACACTTTGAAGTAGTCATCAAGAGTTTCGATTTCAGGATAGCCAGCCCATTTAAGAACTTTTGCCTGAATCCAGAAAGCTTCGTCATTGTGACCTGTTGCTTTAGGCTCACCATGAGTATTGTTGAAGGGGTTGATCCAGTAGATGTGTCCATCTTCCTGACGGAACATATCCCATTCAGCATCTGTGAAGTATTCTTTTACATTAGGATACTGCTCGATGTAATCATCAAGGGGAATCAGAGCGCCTGCTTCATACAGAGCGATGTGAGCATCACTACCGTTGATGAAGTCGGGGTACTCGCCACCAGCAATGATTGTACCAACTGCTTCTGCGTCAGTCTGACCTGTCAACCAAGTCTCTTTAACTTTAACGCCTGTTTTTTCTGCGATGATCTGCATTACTTCATTGTCATCGTTTTTCTCGGAACCGTGCATACCGATGAACATTGTGAATTCTGTGATCTCGTCAGCTTTCTTAGAATCGCCGCAACCTACGAGCATAGATGCCAGCATTGTAACGCCGAGCAAACATGCCAATAACTTTTTCATTTTCATGATGTTATGTACCTCCCTTTTGTACTTTTTTGTTGCACTAATATCTTAAATCTTTCTTAAAAAAATGTGAACCCGATTAATTCAAACAAAAGACGGGATAAACTCTAGTTATTTATCCCGTCCCCCAAAATCTATTCTTCTACCTGTCCGTCGTTACGTCTGTATTTTGCCGGAGTACACCCCATCTGCTCAATAAATTTGCTGATAAAGTAGTCTGTATCGTGGTATCCTACTTCCTCCGCAATTATGCTTATTTTTTTGTCTGTCTGCAAAAGCTGTTTTGCCGCTTCATTGATACGATAGCTGCACAGATAATCCTTGAAGGACTGTCCATACTTTTTCCTGAATATCTGTCCCAGATAAGAGCTGTTCAGGAAATACTTCTGTCCCAGTTCACGCAAGGTCAGGTTCTCCGCATAGTTTTGCCGCACTTCCCTCTCCAGTTCCTGCAAAATTCCTCTGGAGCTGTTTTTCCTAAGAGAAATCAGATAGTCCGCATATTCATAGGCAAATTCCAAAAGATAGCTCTGGCCGTTGGGCGCGATTCCCTGGGCGGAAACCTTCTCACCGATATACGTCATAACCTCTTCCTGGTTTACCGTCTCATCCTGTTCCACGGCCAGGTGGATCAACTGGAACAACAGATAGTTTACATTCATGGACACCATTTTTTCTTCGGTTCCGATTTCTTCCATTTCCTTAAAGAAAGCCTCTACACTTTCTTCAATATCATTCCGGTTATTTTGTGCAATGGCGGAAATCAGATTGTCCAGACTTTTTTTGCAAATCATCACCTTGCCGGGGCTGGACTGTATTTCATCCTCATAATAATAAACAGACTTCGGCTTCTTGAATCCTTTCAGCGTTTTAATAGAACATGCCGACGTGTACGAAATGGATAACTTACTGATGTCCGATACTCCTTTCCCTACCATAAGGGAAATTTTGACCACCCCGTTTTGCGCCTCTACAAACTGTTGCATTTTCGCCAGGAAGCTTTCCATATCCTCTCCCGCTTCCTGTGCCATATAATCACAGTACACAAAACCGATGCCATAGCTTTCCTCCAGACCGTAAATGTCCTTGAAGATATGGTCCTCATTCACCCCCAGATAATCAGCACAGGCTCTTGACATTTTCTCCTTAAGTGCATAGATTTCATCGTCTGCCAGTTCTTTTAAATAGGAAATATCTTCCATAGTAATATGAACAAACCGTAAGGGTGCAGACAACCTCATATGCTTTTTCACATGCTCTGCTGCCTCTGCATCTTCCTTTCCCATAAGCAGGGTAAGCATGCTCTTCTCCAAAAGAATTCTGTTGTAACGCAGGTCATCCTCTTGCTTCTTTATATTAATCTGTTTCTTTGCAGCCACTGCACGGACACTTTCCAGCAAAAATTTCCCCTGAATCGGTTTCAGGATATAATCACTGCAGCTATATTTAATAGCCTGTCTGGCATAATTAAAATCCCGGTAACCACTCAACAAAATAATGGAGGCATCAGACAACTCTCGCTCCCGGATTTGTTTGATCATCTCCAAACCATCCATCTCCGGCATCTTGATATCCGTGATAATCAAGTCCACCCTTTCCCGTTCCAAAAACTCAAGGGCTTCTTTTGCGTTGGATGCTGTCATCACAATGGTATAGCCTTCCGCATTCCAATCTATTAATTTTTTCAGTCCGGTGGTAATAATAGGTTCATCATCTACCAGCATCACCTTCAGATTCATAATCCTCGCTCCTCTCCTTTGGAAGTTTTTTAGTGGGTATCTTGATCAGGATAAAGGTTCCCACACCTTCCTCGCTTTCCAATTCAAACAGGGTCTGGTTGTCTGTCAACATCTTTAATCTGAGACAGGCATTGATAATGCCCACATGTTTTTCTTTTTTCAAATCTTCTATGGAGCATTCATTCATCTTCTCTAAAAGAGAACGGGTCTTTTCTTCATTCATTCCTTTTCCCGTATCTTCAATCTCCATATACAACACGCCCTGCTTTTCGTATATTCTTACATATACCCTGCAGCCTGCCGCCTTCTCCTCCATCCCGTGTACACAGGCATTTTCCACAAAGGTAACCAGCGTCATTTTGGGTATAAAATAATCCTTGCATTTGTCGTCTATTTCCAGGGAATACTTCAACCTTTCCCCAAACCGGTATTTCTGTATCTGCAGGTAGGCTTCGATTAATTGCAGTTCTTCTTCCATTCTTACCCTGTCAGATGACCAGTTTACATTCTCTCTTTCCAAAACCGCCAGGCTTTCAATCATTCCCGCCGTCTCAGACTCACCCTTCAGCATACTGTGCATACGGATACTCTCCAGCACATTAAATAGGAAGTGGGGATTTATCTGTGACTGTAATGCCAAAAGCTCTGCACTTTTTCTGGCAATATCCACCTCCTGACGCTCCAGTCTGCTCTGATAGATAATCATCAGCACGCTGCCCGGGATAAAAATACTGGCGCCTAAAACTAAAATGATATAACCGATATTGTTTGCCAGGAAACTTAACGTCTGGTTTTCCCGGTCCAGTACTATAATATCAAAGCTTTTTCCATATAAATCAAGTTTGTCCCGGTATTGGATATCTGCATTCTCATCCATTCTCTCAAAATCCCTGGCATATTGCAAATGTCCGTCATTGGAAAAAATAACCAGTCCGTTGCTGCATACGTAAACATCTGCTTCATATCCGCTATTGTTCAGCCTGCGGACAAATTCCAGATAATCCATGTCTACCTTTATAAACTTACTTTTCGCAGAATCCTTAAAATAATCTAATTTCCGGACCAGGGAGAATTTACGTTTTTCCGAACCCAGGTGATCCTTGGAATCATAATAATGAATGAGCAGTAAATCATTCTCTGCCCCGGCCCATTCATCATACCATACTTCTTCCTCTGCCACCTGCACTTTCTGAAAATGGTCTCCGTTCAAAATGCTTTCATTTTCTGCATAAATATTGATATTGAGATTCCCTGAGCTAAAAAAACTGTCGTACAGATTGTTCTTGAACAACAACTTTTTATCATAATACTCCACGCCCGAAAGATAATCATAATCCAAAAATTCGTTGATCTCTTTACTCATGTAAACACTGTTTGTCTTCTCCAGCGCTCCCCTTACGTTTTCGCTCAATTCAAACTTTACAGCGTTGGCAATATTCTGTGCCACATACATCTGCTCGTTTTGTTCCTTTTGGATTAAAATTCCCAAAAGAAAACCGTCTGCCAGTACCAACGGAAGAAAAACGGCACAAATATAAATGATAAACATTTTGTTATTCGTCTTTAAATAGTGAATAACTGTCTTTAGTTTCTCCCATACTTTTCTCATAGCGCAACACTCCCATATCCTATACTATTCTATACCAAACGTGCTGCAAAATCATCTGTTTTTTCTTAAAATATTGTGTTTTATAGTGGTTTTTTGTCGCACAATATGCTATAATAACAGAAAATGCTTAGGAGGTATCGACATATGTTTAGTCAACTTTTCGGAAAATATCTTGTTGAAAAAGAAATCATCACAGATAATGAATACGAAATAGCTGTTGCGAAACAGCTCTCCACCAGAGTGAAACTGGGTACTATAGCTATTACAGAAGGTTTACTCACAGAACAGGACGTAGAAGAGATTAATAAATTACAGATGCAGCTGGACAAACGGTTTGGTGACATTGCCGTAGAAAAAGGACTTCTCTCTTCTTCCGAAGTGGATAAGTTATTACAAAAGCAGGGCAATCCTCATCTTCAATTCATAGAGGCATTAACAGAATGTACAAAGCTGACCGCTTCCGTTTTAGATAAAACCCTTTTTGCTTTCCAGAAAGAAAAAGGATTCTCCGAGGAAGATATGGAAGCTCTGAAAAGCGATGAGTTGGATGCGCTCATTCCCATTTTTGCATTTTCGGCAAAAAAACATGTTACCGAACTTGCAGGCCTGGTCATCAGAAATATCAACCGCTTTGTAACCAGGGATTTTTACATTGGACAAATCAAACACCAGGCTTCATTGGACTACTGTTATCTCGCTGGTCAGAAGACTGTTGGCGCTGACACTTACTATCTTGCCCTTGCGGAAGAAACCGACGAAGGTGCATTCACCATGATTGGCAAAAATTTCTCAGGCGAAGAATTTACCGATACCAGTAATGATGTTTTTGATGCTGTTTGTGAATTCATCAACGTCAACAACGGTTTGTACGCTTCCGAGCTCAGCCAAAAAGAAATTGATTTGGACATGGAACCTACATTCGCTTATAAAGACCAGGCAGTGGAAGGTGATTTCTACGTTCTTCCTATTTATATAGAAAACCGTAAAATCAATTTAATCATCGCAGTAAACAGTACTGTAGAAATGGGTAAAATCCCCTACATTTACTCTTCTGCCGGAAACGTTGCTTATGATGTAGCCCATGACTCCAAGGGAACAGTTCTTGTAGTGGACGATTCCAAGATGTCCCGAAATATGTTAAAGGCAATTTTGGAAGAAGAAGGCTATGCAATCATTGCAGAGGCAGGAAATGGAGAAGAGGCAGTTGCTGCATACAAGCAGTACTCTCCCGACCTGGTTACTCTCGATATCACCATGCCAAAGATGGATGGTATTGAAGCATTAAAACTGATTCTTGATTATGATGCTTCTGCAAAAGCGATCATGATTACGGCTGCAGGACAGCAGACAAAATTAATCGAAGCCTTAAAGTACGGTGCGAAGAAATTTATCACAAAGCCCTTTGAAAAGGCAGAGGTTATCAACAACGTAAACGAAGTAATGAACAAATAATTTGCTCCTTGCAAACAATCAAATGCCACCGGTTTTCGCCGGTGGCATTTTAAAGAAAGGAACTAACCTATGTTATATCACTACACTGATTTTGCCGCTTTCGACGGAATCATCCGCTGTGCGGAACTTCGGTTAAATAATATTTTAAATATGAACGATGCCGCTGAAATGCGACTGTTTATGAACGGCATCTGTAACGCAGTCATGGAAAATTTGGAGGGCAATGCGGAAGCAGAAACCATCCGTAGCGTAGAGAAATTTTTCCAAAAGGAATTGAAACAGGAATTTCACTACTCTGCCTATGCTGCCTGTTTTTCCAAGTACCGGGATGACGCTTCCCAGTGGGAACGTTACGGACACTTGGGACAGGGCGTCTGCATCGCTTTCCACGAAGATTTAATGCAGAAAATGATTGGTGGTCCCGTATTTTTACAGGAAGTATACTATCAGGTAGATATGCACGGCCATCCTTTGGTGGATGAATTCTATAATGCCATCAAGGAAAGTAACAGTTTTGCAGACAGTTTACCCACAGTAAAAAAACTGATGAACAGTGCCTGGGTACAATCCGCCGCCTTTAAACACCCTTCCTTTTCCAGTGAGCGGGAATTTAGGCTGGTCGTATCTCCCTTTATTTCCCACGAATTCGCTATTGAGCCCAAATACCATGTTTCCATGGAACGCATCAAAAAGTATTACCCATTGGATTTAAACAAGGCATGTGGAAAGTTGGGCATGCATTTATCAGACTTAATCGGTGAAATTATTATCGGCCCCACCTCCTCCCAGTCCCTGCCTATTTTGCAGGATTATCTGGATGACTGTGGACTGAATGTGTTAAAGAACAAAATCAGTTTGTCGGAATGCCCTTTAAGAATGCCAAGATCATAACAAGATGCAAAAACCCCGGATATCTTCTATCCGGGGTTTATTATTTCTGTCTGATAAATTATTGTACAACTACAGATGTGATGTGGGGGTTAACACCTTCATACCAGTAAAGGAAACCTTCCATATCTACTGTATCGCCAACCTTCAGGTTCTTAACTGCTGCGTAAACATCTGTTGTGTTATCGCAAAGATAAGACTCAACTGTGAACTGGTAGGTCTGTCCGTTGTAAGAAACGTTGAAGTACAAGTCATCGCCGTCCTGACCGGAACCGTCCCATTTATAAAGGTAAGCAACTTCGTTACCTTCTGCATCTGTGCTGGGAGCTACTGTAAGACCTTTGAAAGCAACAAACATGTTCTGTTTGTTAATCAGTTCATCTTTTCCAAGAAGGGATGTAACATCTTCTGCTTTTGCAACATAGTTACCTTCTACGATTTCGAAAGTAGCGTCAACGATTTCAACTTCGCCGGACCACTCTGCTTTGTAACCTGTTACTTTAATCTTTGTTCCTGTAGGGATTTTTGCATATTCTTCTTCAGTACAAGCCATGCCGTATACGAAGTATGCACCCTCGCCGTCCTGCAGATAAACAGTTGCTGTGTTATCCCACCAAGACTGTTTTGCCTGAACGTAAGCTTCGATAGTAACCTCAGTATCCAGTGCTGCTGCCGCATACTCTGCATAAGTCATAACGCCTTCGGATTTAGCGTTGATGTCTTCTCCGCCACATGCAACCAGACCGAACATCATCAATGCTGCCATAAGTAATGCTGTGATCTTTTTCATTTCTTTCTCCTCTTTGTTCTTTCAAACTATTTGCAAATGTGTTTATTGTTAAACACCACTTCATTATACTAAAATTTGTCAATAAATCAATAGCATTATTTTCGATTTCTCTTCTTTTTTACATTCTCAAGCAGAACATATACACCAATCAGTATCCACGCTGATATAAGAGCTCCTATCAAAAATACTGCTTCTGTAGGAAGCTTGCCCAGTTCGTCCTTGCCGCCGCCCATATTTCCACTGTTTCCGGCAAGCTGGTCCAAACGGTACAAAGATGTAATATCGTTGTACAAATCTGCCATAAAAGTCTCATCCACAGTCTGATTTCTGCGTTCTGCCTTTACCGTATTTTCCACAAGTTGTCCGGCCGCATCCCTGAGAGAAGCTGATCCGTTAAATACCGGTGTGACAAATGTGTTTCCGATATTATCCAAAAGCAGATTCGTAGCCTCCAGCTTTATATCATAGTAAAGGGAATCATCCTCTCCTGCCCTGGAAAGATAATCCAGATACTGTGCCGAATCCTGGGCCTTACTTGTAACCGGCACATAACCTTCTGTTTGGGCATATGCAATCTGTACCTCATTGGTAAGCAGATACTGCATAAAGAGCCAGGATGCCATAACCTCCTGGGGGTCTTCCTTATTAAAAATACATACGGACGGTCCCTGGGAAATCATAGTAGGATTTTCCGGATCAAACTGCGGAATGGTCCGCACTTCCGTTTCAAATCCCACTAATTTTTCTTCCGCAATATCCACCAGTGGGGCATCACTTCCCATCCAGGTTGCTCCCGCGGTTGAGTCAATGGCAAAAATGCACTGTCCCGCATTCAAAAAATTGGCAGGATAACTGGAAATTTTAAAAGTGGAAAATGCCTTTGTATCTGCATGGGATGCGATAGTATAAAGCAACTCTTTTGTGGTATCGTTAAAAAGCTGAATCTCTCCTTCTTTCGTGGAATACCCTGCGTTCTTTTGTCTCAGCATCTGAATCATCATATTGTCTGTGGATTTATAGATGAAAGGAATCAATACCTTTTGGCCATTTACAAGAAAATTTCCTTCTTCATCCTGTGCCATGGCTGCTTCGGAAACCTCCCATACAAAATCCCAAGTGAGGGTCTCCGGCACAGTATAACCAAGCGCCTCCACATAGGTTTTATTGATATAGCAGGCTTCTGTGGAACGCATGTAAGGCAGTGCATAGTAATGGCCGCCAAATTCACATTCCTCCAAAAACTTTGGTACAATCTCTTCTACCGAAGGACTGTCAAAAAGTACTTTGCTTCCACCAAGCCCATATTTTTCATCCACAAACAACTCTTCCAGCGCCACCACCTGATTATCGCCTGTCAGGTATGTGGCAATATGGTCGGGATAGGTAATACACACATTAGGTGTGGTGTTTGTGGCAATATTGGTAATGACATCATTATAGATTCTGCCATAATCCGTATACAGCCGCAGATTCACTTTGACATTGGGATACAAATCCTCAAAGTCTGCAATGGCTTTCTCATAAATCATAGTCTGGGTTTTATTGGTATCGTTTTTTGCCCAGAAAGTAATCTCATAATTTCTTGTGGTATCAAATTCTTCCGGTATCTGAAAAGGAGCCATCCCCTCTCTACCGTGACAGCCGCCAAATGTCAGCACGCTTCCAAACAACATTACCGCCAAAAGAAGAACGGATAATACTCTTTTTTTGCCTGTCATCATCCTTTGGTTCCTCCTCTTGACACTCCCTCCATAACCTTGTTACGGAAAATCAAAAACAATATAATCAGAGGCAGGGAAATCACTACCACCGCTGCCATCATGGCAGGAATATTTTCACGTCCAAAGCCGTTTTCCCGAATCTCCTGTATTCCGTTTGACACAAGGAAATAGTTTTCATCATCGGTAATCAGTCTTGGCCATACGTATGAATTCCAGCACTCAATTACCTTTAAAATCGTCACTGTCACAAGAGTGGGTTTGGATATGGGTATCATCACTTTCATTAAATATTTGAAATCCGATGTGCCGTCCACCTTTGCCGCCTTGTAGAGGCTGTCCGGTATCTGTTCAAAGTTTTCCTTCAACAGATAAATATAAAACACCGATGTAACCGATGGCAAAATCAAACCTGCAAAACTGTTTCTCATATCCCAGTTTGTGATGGTTACAAAGTTTGTGATAACCACCAGTTCATTGGGAATCATCATTAAAGAGAGAAATAGCACAAAGGCAATATTCTTCCCCTTAAATTCCAATCTGGCAAAGGCAAATGCTGCCAAGGTAATCACCACCAGCATAATTCCGGTGGTTACCAGTGTAAAAATCGTCGTATTTAAAAAATACTTTGCCAAAGGCACTGCCGTAAAGGCCTCCACATAGTTCTCCAATGTGGGCGACAGCGTAAAAAATTTAGGAATATATTCCGAGTTGTATGTGCCGTAGCTTTTTACGGAGGTCAAAATCATCCAGTAAAAAGGAAACAACACTACCAGTGCCCAAAGTCCCAAAAGCGTATACGTAACGCCCTTTCCTATTTTCTTTTCCATGCCTCCCCCTCCTAGTAATGTACATTCTTCTTGCTAATTAAAAGATTAATACAGGTAATGGTAAGAACAATGGCAAATAAAATAATTGCCGCCGCCGACGCATAGGAAGGGTATCCGCCACTATCGCCGTAAAGCATGTCGTACACATATCCTACTATGGTATTCATCTCTGCCGCATTAAGGTCCGTTCCAAACAATGCCACCGCATCGCTGTAGGCCTTAAAGGCACCGATAAAGCCTGTGATTACCAGATAAAAAATCATAGGGGATATCATAGGCAGGGTAATCTTCCTGAAAATACGGAATTTCGATGTTCCATCCACTCTTGCTGCATTGTAAAACATAGGATTAACGGACGCCAAAGCACTGGTTAAAATCAATATCTTAAAGGGCATAACAATCCAGATGGTATAAAGGCAAAGCACAAACATTTTTGCCCAATACGGACCATCAATAAAGTCTACACTGTTTCCTCCGAACCAGTTTATCAAAAGGTTAATAAGTCCGTCGGAATAAGCCGTCTTTTTAAATAAAATCATAAACACCAGACCAACTGCCAGTGTATTTGTTACATAAGGCAGGAAATAAACCGTCTGGAACAGATTCCGGAGAGGCTTTATGGAACTTAAGCCCACGGAAATAAGCAGTGCAAGCCCAGTGGACAGGGGCACTGTGATAATAACCAATATAAAGGTATTTTTCAAAGCCTGTAAAAAGTAGGGGTCCCGAAGGACGTAGGAATAGTTATACGTGCCTACGCCGAAGTACGTCTGGGACGCAGAATTGTATCCCTCTTCAAAGGAGTAAATAAACACATCTATCAGGGGATAAACCATAAACACACCTAAGAAGAGAATCGCCGGAAGCAAATAAAGCCATCCCTTCAGGCCACTATTTCTAATTTTCTTAATCATATCCGTGCTCCTATCTGCTCTCAAAGAAAATTCTTTCTTCCGTTTCTTTATCGAAAAGGAACACTTTATGCGGCATTACGGAAAACTTAACCGTATTGCTGCTTTCATCCACATTGTACTCCGTGCTGACAATAGAACGGATTTCTGTATTCAGCATAGCCTTGTGTGCGGAAACCACGGTAACATCACGGCCCATTACCTCTACCCCACGCAGGTCACAGCAAAGCGCTCCGTTTTCATCCGGCACAAAGCCCTCCGGCCGGATGGTCACATAAACCTCGCCGTCTGCCACACCTTGCAGGTCTAAAATGCAGTCCTCACCTACATACAGTCTTCCTTCTGCCACGCTTCCTTCAAACACATTGTTAGGCGGTGTTCCAAGGAATTTTGCCACGAAAAGATTAACGGGGTTGTCATACACTTCCTGGGGTTTCCCAATCTGATGTACCACGCCATCCTTCATCACAACAATCATATCTGAAATACTCATGGCCTCTTCCTGGTCATGGGTTACGAAAATTGTGGTAATCTTTGTCTCTCTCTGGATTCTTCTGATTTCTTCCCTTGTCTGAAGTCTTAATCTGGCGTCCAGATTAGACAAGGGCTCGTCCAGCAACAGAACCTTTGGCATCTTTACCAATGCACGGGCGATAGCCACACGTTGCTGTTGTCCACCGGAAAGTTCACTGGGTTTTCTGTCCATCAACTCATCAATCTGTACAAGACGTGCCACTTCCAATGCTTTTTCCAGCATCTGTTCTTTTGTAAGCTTATCCTTTCCTTTCAGGTTCTCAAGGGGAAATGTAATATTCTGTCTCACTGTCAAATGAGGATAAAGTGCATAGTTTTGGAATACCAGTCCGATTCCCCGCATCTCGGGAGGCAAATCCGTAACATCATCCTCACCAAAGAAAATTTTTCCTGCAGTAGGCTTTTCCAAACCGCTGATTAAGTTCAAAGTGGTACTCTTACCGCATCCGGAAGGGCCCAGTAACCCAATCAGTTTTCCGTCCGGTATCTCAAAAGTGAAGTCATTTACTGCAATAACATCCTCTTTTTTCTTCTTGTCTCTGCTGGGGAATTTCTTGGTTAGATTCTGTAAAACAACTTTCATTTTATGCTCCCATCTGCGCTTTTCTTTTGCGCATGTTCTGTTTTAAATATCCTTTCCCATTATAATGAAAAAAATGCCAAATGTCTACATTTGGCATTTCCTTCTGTCTATTTAAGTTTACTCAGTTTTTCTTCCACATACTTCTTGATTTCCATATTGTCTTCATGCATTCTGCATCCCACAATATACTTTCCGTTATCCTTTGTGGAACGGATAACCAAAGCGTTTAATCTGCTGTCTCCCGTCACTTCAAAGCCCTGAATTGCAACATTGATATTTTCGCCCACTGAATTTGCAAATTCCGGAGCATCACAGCAAAGAGCAAAACCGCCGGCACTGATATTTACCATATGACCTTTGTAATGTTTATCTGTTGCTTTCAAATAAATATCACAAGAGTTTCTCATGGAAAGACGGGGGTATTTTCTTCTGTTTACAACTTTGGGATTTCCCTCTATCTTCACCTGATAATGAGAACCTTCATGCTTATCTCTGCGTACCGGAACATTGTGCCAAATATACATGGCATTGTTTACGATAATACGGATTGAATATTTCTTATCTTTACACTCTGCAAGATATTCTTTTGTCTCTGCATGAGCATCAATCAGTACGACATCGCCCTTCACTTCCGCAATTTCCGTATGGAATTCTTCCCCGCGTCCGTTTTCTTCAAATACGATTGTCATTCCGGGGGTAATATCCTCAGTTCCCATAAAGCCGCCATCACCAAGTTCTTCGACCAGTCTTCCTACAACGGCTTCGATCTTCTCGATATTTGCTGCTGTCTCATCATACTTGTTCAACATAGTTACGGTAGTGGTCTCAGAATCCACCACGCTCTCAGACATGGTTACCATGGTATCCTTCACCAGTCTCATATTTTCAACCATGCTCTTATTCGCTGTTTCTACCTGCTTAACAGCTCCGTCTACTACCTTGATTTCCTGTCCCAGTTCCTCAGAATCTTCTGCGATCATGCTGACACTTGTATTTACGGTCTGCATTGCACTCTGGGTCCGGTCAATCAGTTGTAAAATAGTGGTGATAGACCGTGTCATCTTTTCAGAGGTTTCCTCCAAAAGCTGCAGGGCTTCCATAATACCGTTTGAAGAACTTTGGGTTCCTGCACTTAGATTTCTGATTTCCTCTGCTACTACGGCAAATCCTCTTCCGGCTTCTCCTGCACGGGCAGCCTCGATAGAGGCATTCAAAGCTAATAAATTTGTTTGCTCTGAAATGCTTTCAATGGTTCCCGTCTCTCCCTTTACTTTCTCAAACTGGGCACGGAACTCATTTAAAATTACATCTACCTCAGCGGATAATTGCGCCATAACATTTGCCGATTCTACCGCTGTTTCCAATTCCTTTGCACTTTCCTTTGCATGGTCCGCGGATTTTCCGCTGAGTTCTACAATATGTTCAATCAGATCTGCCACATTGCCTACCTGATTATCAATATCCTGTGACATTTCCATGGTTGCGTCAATCTTTTGACTGAGCATGTTACTGTTTTCTGCCAGTTCCTCCATGCTGTTTACAACCACCGTTGCACCTTCTTTGTTTTCCTCTGCCAGCTCTCTTACTACTGTTACACCGTCTACAATGGCATTGCTTGCCACCTTAACACGTTCTACCGTATCTACTACTCTGTTTAAGTTGGTCTGGACAGAGCCCAAAAGCGCACCATCTGACTTTATCATATGATTAATGGCAATAATGTAACCGATGTAGCTGAACAGTAAAATACCGAACTGTATGGAAAAGTTTGCAACGTCCTGGCCGGAATTCATTCCGTTCATATAATTCCGCACAATGGTGAAAGTAATTACCGCCATAGTTGCCACGCCGCACCGTATAATGAAGTTCCTCTTTTTGTAAATAATCAACATACTTACAAGGGGAAGCACATAAGTAAACGTCAACGTTCCCACAGAGGTGAGCATAATATATAAATACAGGAGGCCAAAGCCCACGCCTACAATATTGTGATATAGTTCCGAGTGCCATCCTTTTACCTTTAACACTACAAAACCGGCAATAAAGGGGATCCAAGCTATCCCTAACATCAAAAGATAACTTTCCACTGAACGGGCACCACGGGTTACTTCTGTAATATAAGTTCCCGAAAGAACTATCAGCATGGTAAGCCACATCCCCAAGGCTTTCACATTTGCACTTTTGGCAAACACTTTCTCGTTATATTCCATATCGCTTCCTCCATCTTGTTTTTTCGCGTATAGTACTATTGTACCATGTCCTGTAATTAATTACCATACTTTCTTGATAAGTTTTCTAAAATAAAACCTATCCCCCACAAAATAACTGCATAAATAAACATTTCCACTCTGAAATCAAAACTATGTATGGACTTTAGGTAGTAATATGCCGGAAACAAACTCTGAATAGGCCGCAAACTCTTCAAATCCAAAAAAACCGGTGTGAAAACCATGAGTGCCACCATTATAATAGGGATTACTGCCCCCGTGCGTTCCATGGTTTTACAGATTACTCTAATCAGATTGCAAAACCCTATCACACCTGCACCATAAAGCAACAGACAGAAACACTCTCTTGAGAAGGTAATAAAATTACCGGTAAAAAAGAGGGAACATAAAACAATAAGAAATCCATCTATCGCCACAATGCATTGATAACCGATTGCAATTCCCATTCTGCGTGTTCCGGGTATCCTGTCAAAAAGTCCTGCCCGTTCATCCTGCATATAGTACATAACTGCTGCCAAAACCGCAAGCACAAGCCATACCGCCAGCATACCTCTTAGGGGTGCCAGCAAATAATTCGCTTCCAGGACCTTCTCTTCCCTGTCCATGTAACTTCTTTGAAATAATTCTTCATTTACATTTACAGAAGAGAAATAATGGAGCAGTTCCTCCTGTGTCAGTTCCACGGCCCCCAGCCTGTTACCCATAAAATCTTCAAACAAAACATATAAATATTCGGGATAGACTGCTGCATACAGTTTTACTTTTACCAGCCTAAGCTGCATATTGTCTTCTCTTTGTACCATCGTTACAAGATCGCTTAAATCACCGGTTTTAGCGGCCGTTTCCATGGTCTGCGTCAGCTCTTCGGCAAAAATCCATGCCGTATCCGCTTTTCCTTCCAAAACTGCCCTTCTGGCAGCCTCCGCCGATTCCATCTTCTCGTATTTAATGATACTTTCCCCCGATGTGAGGGTATCTATAATCGCCTTGCAATTTGCATCCTGTTCTTCCCCGTAAAGAGCCACCTTTAATACGCTGCTTTCTTCTTCCGAAACCAGAAGCATTCCCGCCACCAGGCAGGGAACCATCAAAAGCACCAGCAGAAAACTGGGCTTCTTCAACAGTCTTTTATTCAAGAACAGACACCATTTTATCACTCTATATACCGGCTTCATTTTCCACCCGCCTTTTCCTTCCCCATACTGCCAGTAAAAGGAATATCACAAGATAAAAGCACAAAAGTAAAATTTCTTTCACAGCGCCTTCCTGAATCAAACATTTATCCGCATATACCAGTGCACTGCCTACCGGCGTAAGTTCCCCGAATTTCTGCATCACTTTCGGGAAAAAGGATAAGGGATAATAGCAACCCGCCACATATCCCATGGCTACCGCCAAAAGAAACTGGACCAGTATACTGCTCACGATGTTATCTACCAGTTCATACAGCATAAATTGCATCGCCGTAATCACCGCCACCACCGGCATCAGCTTACAGGCAAAAGAAAGATAATCTGCAAACTCTAACCTGCTTAATTCTTTTATCGGTAACACATCTGTAAGCTTTACAACATAGACAAGGCTTAACACCATTGCAAAGAAAAGGGAAACCATCAAAAAGTATGCCAGATACTCTGCAAGCACCTGCGTTTTTACATTTTGTCCTTTTGAGGCAAGTAATTTACAAAGTGCATTCTTTTTGCGTGTAAAAAGACTTCCGCAGTTCAGTCCGCAGAGCAACAAAAAAATCACTAAAACACTGCAGACATAATACCCGCCTGTAGATACCTGATTTGCCATTCCCACAATCTCTGTGGTACCCACATGATAAATATTTGCCACTGCACCGATATAAATCAGATTCAGTTCATCGGTGGCAGGCCACAGTTCCTCTCTCCTGTCATTCTCCCGCAAATAATTCTGCATCCCAAGTATACTGCTTTGGGGACAGGTTATGAGCTCCGATATCACGCCCACCACTTCATCCATCACAATACCACTGATTCCCTTTTGGCCCTCTGACGCCACATAGGTAATAGGGGAATTGTTTTCACCGGACACAATAGAATCCACCAGATCCTCCGGCACCAAAACATAGGCCGTCATTTTACCTGCATGCATCTGGGCTTTTGCTTCTTCCTCCGACACGGAAACGAATTCCGCGCCAAACTTAGCGGAGAGCACATTAATAAGAGCCTCCATATCAAGGCCCATGTACCGGTCGATTTCTCCTACGATTCCCACTTTTACTTTCAGCATTTTGTCGCTTTCACTTTCCAGTTTCATGATGGCGAAAACGCTCACTGCCAAAAGGGAGCCTAAAAGTACCATGGTGCAAAGAACGGTAGGAAATATTTTTATTACACGCTTCAGCTGCAGTGTAAAATATAACACAAAACCTTTCATTTCTACCTCTCTTTACAACCGTCCCGCCAGATTATGGATATCTCCGTCATAGTGGTAAGGCTCCAACTGTCCATTTTTTAATATGTAGCACTTATCACAAAGTTCCAACTCCTGTGTATCGTGTGTTACCAGAATAATCGTTCCGCCTGCAGCTTTAAACTGTTGCAAATAATTGTATATCTGCTCCTTACATACCAAATCCAATGCCGCTGAGGGTTCGTCTAAAAGTAAAAGAGGAGGATTGTCCGCAACGGAACAACCTATGGAAAGCCTCTTCTTCATTCCACCCGACATCTTGCTAACCGGCACTTTTATAAATTCTCCAATGCCCAAAAGCTTTAAAACACCATTTTCTAATTCTCTACACAGTTGTTCCTTATCGTACCACAAACGCAGATTATCCCAGGCAGAAAGTTCCTCCATCAAAGGATTACCCTGGGGTACATAACCAATCAACTGTTGTGCCGCCTTTTTATTTGTCAGCAAATTTTCTCCCTTATATAGAAATGAGCCGGCGTCTGTTTTCAAAACGCCGGCTAACACGGAAAGCAGTGTAGACTTTCCGCTGCCGTTTCCGCCCAGAATGCCTACACAACTTCCTATTTCTGTTTCAAAGGAGATATTTTTTAAAACTTCTTTGTTTTTGTATTTTTTCTGAATGCCCAGAATTTCTATTTTTGTCTGTTGCACTGTTTTTCTCCTGAAACGATATTAAAAATCTTCTAAAAGTTCCTCTAAACTGTCATACTCTTCAAATGCCTCAAGAATGAAATCAGGCAGTCCCATCTTGTCCAGATTCTTCACAAACTTACCGTAATCCACGCCATCCAGCCAATCTTCAAAATCGTTGTAATCTTCCACATAGATTACATTCTTTTCTTTGGGTGCTGATACAGATGTACCTTTCGCCAGTTTTGCATCTGCAGTTATTACTGCAGCTTTTTCTTCCTGGTAAATAAGAGTAACTTCAACGTTTGCTTTATCTTTCGCTGTCTCTGCGTCAATTACAATCTGTGCATCCATCAACATACCTGCAGCATAACTGTAATAATCCATCATAGAGCTGATTCCGGGAGCCACTGAAACAGTAAACTCACCATTGATAAAGCCTTCTTTTGCCTTTTCTGTGTTGAAGTTCTTCACTGCAACATCCACAATAGCTGTACCGTTATAATTTACTGAAAAGTCACCGGTAAGCTTGCTTCCGGATTCTTTACCCTGACCAACTACGCTGAATTCTTCACCGTATTCTGTGTAAGAGAGCTTATATCCAAACTTGCTACCCTGTTTAGGCATAATCCACTTAAGTTCAGTGATATCACCCCAGTAGTCCTCTGTTTCCCAGCTTCTTCCAACCACATTACCGGAACCGTCAACCCAAACAGTCATGATTCCTTCCTGGAAATCAACGCCATATTCACTTATCTCATCCAGAGCTGCATCCAGGGAATCCAGGAAGTACTCATATGCGTCATCAGGGTCTTCCTCACAGGCCTTTGCCACATCTTCGATAATTGCCTGGATATCTTTATCTTTTTCCATTTCTTTGATAATTGCTTTCAAGCAATCTTCAGCAGCTTCCTCGTCGATTGTCACTTTAAGCTGTGTGCAATCCTGTGTGATTCCTTCTGCTCTCAGGGTTTTGGTACCCATTTTAACATCTGTCAGATTTTCAAACGCGATGTTCATGTATTTTTCCACAAGTTTTTCTACCTTGCTTGAGTTGGGTAATGCTTTCACAATCGCTTCCATGCGCTGTGAACTTTCTACCATTTCCTCCATGTCATCATCGTCCATGTCAAAATAGTAATCCAGCTCATCTTCTGCCAGACCGATATAATCTTTGTTCAGTTCAGGAATCTGGAAGAACATTTCCTGTTTCTCCAAATCAAACACAAACAGACCGCTGAGAATATCTTTGCCATTTAAACCAAAGCCTGCGTTAGCGTTCCAAACGTTGTTCTTTACGCCACCTTCAAAATTGAAGTTTCCGCCTTCCAGCCAGGACAAATCTACTCCTGCAAGTCCCATCAGGCCAAGCATATTTCTACCTGCTTCTGTTATTTCCACTTCCACATTTCCGGAAAGGCTTCTGTCATAAGTATTTACATTTGCCAAAATCTGCTCATAAGCACTTGCTGCGGAATTAGCCATTGTTTTTGCGGTATCCTCTTCCACATATGCATAGTACTCTTCAGGCTCTGCAAAAGTTTTCTTTACAAAGTTGGTAATACTGGGTAAACAAGCAATCACAACCACGATTGCCACTACTACAGCCGCTCCGATCCCCCCCAGAATAAAGGGCAGCTTGCTTCCACCTGCCTTGAGCGCCTTAGGAACTGCCGCTGTCTGAACGGGAATCTCCGCTGCTACAGCTTCTGCTGCCGGAGCAGGTTCTGTTGCTGCAGGTGCTACGGGCTCTGCCGCTACGGGTTCTACTGCTGCAGGTTCAGCCACAGGCTCTGCTGCTACAGGTTCAGCCACAGGCTCTGCTGCAACGTTTTCTGCCTTCGGTGCGCTTACTTTATTTCCGCAAGCGGGGCAGAATACATCTTCATCTTTTAATATGTTTCCACATTTTTCGCAAAACATCTTTTGTCCTCCCTCGATATAAGTTTATTTGTATTATTATATCTCTTTATTAAAATCTTTGTCAATCATTGTCAACATTTGTTTGTCTATTGTTTTGCTTTATTTCCGTTAACTGCTTTGAAGAAAAGCAATACCAAAACAGTGAGCAAAACACCTGCCGCCAGACTGATAATCACATTCTTTGTAAAACCTGCCACAATATAGGTCAAAAAGGAAATTCCTGCCACTACAAGCGCATAGGGAAGTTGGGTAGATACATGACTGATATGTTCACACTCTGCCCCCGCGGACGCCATAATGGTCGTATCCGAGATAGGGGAGCAATGGTCACCGCAAACTGCACCTGCCATACATGCTGAAATGGAAATTACCATCATTGTGTAATCACTTTCCGCAAACACCGCTACCACAATCGGGATTAAGATACCAAAGGTACCCCAGCTTGTTCCGGTGGAAAACGCAAGAAAACAAGCCACAATAAATACAATTGCAGGCAAAAATGCCAATAATCCTGCTGCACTTCCTTCCACTGCAGCCGCCACAAACTCTTTCGCACCAAGACTGTCTGTCATCGCCTTAAGGGTCCACGCAAAAGTCAAAATCAAGATTGCAGGAACCATAGCTTTAAAGCCCTCCGGTATACACTCCATACACTCCTTAAGTTTCAGGGTTCTGCGGAGCATATAATAAATAATTGTAATAACAAGTGCAACGAAGCTGCCCAGCATAAGACCAACAGATGCATCACAGTCGGAAAATGCCGTAATAAAATCCACCCCGCCAAAGAAACCACCGGAGTAAATCATTCCGATAATACAACACAGAATCAAAGATGCAATGGGAACGATCAGGTCAATTACTTTTCCCTCTTTTTCCTGTTTTTTCTCTTCCATCTCTTCTACCAAGTTATTCAAGGTATCCATGGCATCTTCCTTGGTTTTCATGGGACCAAACTCTACTTTCAGGATAACTGCCAATACCATGAACAAAATAGTTAAAAGGGCGTAATAGTTATAAGGAATGGCCTGCAGGAACAACGCAAATCCGTCCTCTCTTTCCACATTACTGGTAACCGCCGCTGCCCAGGATGAAATAGGTGCAATAATACAAATCGGCGCCGCTGTTGCATCAATCAGATACGCCAGTTTTTCCTTGGACACTCTGTGCTTTGTTGTCAGGGGACGCATTACGCTTCCCACAGTGAGACAGTTAAAATAGTCGTCGATAAAAATCAGGACTCCCAGGGCAACTGTCATAAGCTGCGCTCCTGTCTTTGTCTTGATTCTCTTTATGGCAAAGCGTCCGAAAGCCTCTGAGCCACCGGATTTGTTCATCAGACTTACCATAACTCCCAATATGACAAGGAAAATCAGAATTCCCATATTATAAGCATCCGTAAGTACCGACACAAAACCGTCATTAAACATATGTAAAATTGCCGTTTCCGGGTTGAAGCCTGCATAGAACAGCGCTCCCATCAAAATACCTACAAATAAGGAACTATAAACTTCTTTTGTCACAAGTGCTAATACAATTGCAATAATCGGCGGAAGCAGCGCCCAAAATGTTGCGTACATCTTTTCTACCTTTCCGGCTTTCCATGCCGGCCTTTCTCTTATTTATTTTGTAATTTTTCCAGTCTGTCTCTTAATTCCTGCATGGTTTTCTTATAAACCGGATGTCGCAAGTTAGGCGCAATCTGTGCCATGGGTATCAAAACAAAGTCTCTGTTTTGCATATCTACATGAGGGATAATCAATTGTTCATCTTCGTATACCAGATTATCGTATAATAAAATGTCCAAATCCAAGGTTCTGGGGCCCCACCGGATGGTTCTTTCCCGTCCCTCCGCAGTTTCCAACTCATGTAAAAATTCCAGAAGTTCTATCGGAGTAAGGAGGGTTTCAATCTCCATCACGCCATTTAAAAATTCTGCCTGCTCCACCCCTCCGTAAGGCTCTGTGGCAATAAAATCACTGACCGCCTGAACCATGACATGGGGATGGGCTTTCAATCCTTTGATTGCATTTTGAATATGTTGCTTTTTATCTCCCATATTGGAACCGAAAGCAATATATACTTTATGCCATCCTCTTTCTATAGCCACCGAAACACTGCCAAAGGGAAGACCGATAGGAGCTTCCGGCTTCCTGATTTCCAGTTTTACCCTCTGTACTAAAGGATAAGTCAACAGGATTTCCTCCGCCACCTTCTCTGCCACCGTCTCGATCAATTTCCATGTATTTTCTTTCATAACACGTGTTATCAGATAGCAAACCTCCCCATAATGGGTGGAATATTCCAGTTCATCTGTCTGCCCTGCTTTTCTGGTATCGGTATAAAGCGTGGCGTTCACGAAAAAAGGTTGTCCCTTTTCATTCTCCTCGGGAAATACACCATGGTATGCGTACACTTCCAATTCCCTTATCCTAATCTCATCCACAAAAAACACCTATCCCTTCTATCGTATGAGTGCTTCGGCCATACGGATGGCCCTTGCGTTTTCTTTTATGTCATGGACCCTTACGAACATACAGCCTTGCCACACAGCATGGGCCGTAGTCACCAAGGTTCCCTCTAACCTGTCTTCTGCCGGCAAATCCAACGTAAGTCCGATAACCGATTTGCGGCTGGTACCAAGAAGCAGCGGATATCCAAGCACCTTAAGTTCCGCCAAGGATGCTACAACCTCCAGATTCTGCTCATAGTTTTTTGCAAACCCAACGCCGGGGTCTAACATAATTTTATCATCTGCTATACCGGCTTTCTTTGCCAAATATATACTGTCTGCCAAATCTGCCGAAACATCCTGCATGAAGTCCCCGTAATTTGTATCTTTTCTGTTATGCATCAGGCAACAACACACATTGTTTTTGAAAATGACATCTGCCATTTTATCATCATACTTAAGTCCCCAGATATCGTTAATCAAATCCGCCCCCGCATCAATTCCCGCCTGTGCAACCTTTGCTTTATACGTGTCCAGGGAAACCGGAATGTCGAAATGCTTTTTAACGGCATCAATAACCGGAACCACTCTGGCAATCTCCTCTTCTTCCGGAATCTGTGCATATCCGGGTCTGGTAGACTCCCCACCGATGTCAAGTACATCCATACCTTCCTTTATCATCTGCTCCACACGCTTTAACGCCCTATCAACCTCATTCCACTTTCCGCCATCCGAAAAGGAATCCGGGGTTACGTTTAAGATGCCCATGATATATGTTTTGCCACTATCTTGAAATTCTCTGTTTCCGATTCTCATGTGCATCCTCCCGATAACTTTTCTTTTAATCTATACTGCAAATTCTACGGTTCACACTATGAACCTTATCCGTTCCATCAAACGGAGATTTTCAAATTTTTCTTGTCACCCTTCCAGTTGCAATCCTTTTCTGCCTTACATGCAAAACAGGCACGGCTTAACTTGTCCGCGCGGTAAAGGACACCACGAAGAGACGCCTCTTCTGCCACAGTCTTATCCCTATGGCTGGCAATGGCCGATACAATAACGCCCGTTTCTTTTTCGTCAAATCCGCAATCTTGCAATATTTCCGGTGCCCTACGGGCACTTGCAACTTCATGTGGTGTCCCATCCGCATACTGCTCATGTCTGCCGATGTCGTGAAGAAGTGCCGCCGCATAAATCCACTCCTTTTGGATTTTATGCCCTTCTTCCAAGTTGAGAATCCACCCGATTCTTGCCACATCTAAAAAATGCACTATATCATGATGGCAGAAGGGACGCTCCGCTTCTGCCATTTCATTTTTACCAAGATTCTGAATAAATAAATCGTGATTTAATATTTTGTCAATCCTATCCATTTTTTCTGTATCTTTCCGCTTGCTATTGCTTTACCATCTGCCAAAAACGATTCTGTAGGGTTTCACTTTCTGCAAATGCACCTCGCATTGCTACTGTTACAGTCTTGCTTCCGGGTTTCTTAATCCCACGCATAGTCATGCACATATGCTCTGCCTCCACCATAACCATTACTCCCTTGGGATTTAAGTTTTCCATAATGGCATCCGCAATCTGGCTATTCATCTGTTCCTGGATTTGCGGACGTCTTGCAAATACTTCCACAGTTCTGGCCAATTTGCTCAGTCCTACCACTTTTCCATCCGGAATATATGCCACATGTGCTTTCCCATAAAAAGGCATCAGGTGATGTTCACAGGTGGAATAGAAAACAATATCCTTTTCCAGTACCATCTCACTGTTATCAACATGGAAGGTCTTGGACAAATGCATGGACGCATCTTCATCCATCCCTCCATATATTTCTTCATACATTCTGGCAATGCGGCCCGGTGTCTCCAAAAGTCCTTCCCGATTTACATCTTCTCCAATTCCCTCCAGGAGAAGTTTCACTGCCGCTTCAATTTTATTTTTGTCTACCATGGCTTCCACCACTCTTTCTTTGTTTTGCTTTGCTGCAATGCTCTACTATTTCCATCAGTTTTCCCTGATAGGAAAGAGACCCAAAGCTGATGATTACATCTTCTTTTCCCGCAAGCAGATATGCAATCTCCACCGCTTCCTCCAAGCTTCCCGCAGCAGTCACATTAGGATGATAATCTTTTACTGCCTGTGCCAGTTCAAGGGCCGGTAATGCTCTGGGATTATCCGGTGTGGTTATGGTTATAATCTGATCTGCGTAAGCGTATGTTTCCGCAATAATCTTCTCATAATCCTTATCTTTTAATACACCCATTATATAGACTATTCTTCTATTTGTAAAATAAAACCTTATAGAATCTGCAAGTTTCTTTGCCGCATCTTCATTGTGGGCACCATCGGTTATAAATAATGGTTTCTTTCCGATTACACTAAATCGTCCCGGCCACTTTGTTTCCAAAAGACCTTTCCGCAAATGCTTTTCGGAAATGGTAAGTTTCTTTTCGGTAGTTTGCCGGGTTCCGCTTTCATACATTTCATTTAACCGGTCCACCCCCTCAACGGCAAGCATGGCATTCTCTATCTGATGTTTTCCCGCCAAAGAAATTGCAAGGTCCTCGTATCCCTTGTAACTAAATTTCTGTAACTCCAGACCATAACGTATTTTCTTTGCCCTCTCCGGCTCTGCAATGTGTACCGGATTGGTTAACTTATCCGCCTCCATGCGGATAACCTCCATCACCTCATCCTCCTGCGGCATTGTGACAACAGGGCATCCCGGTTTAAATATACCTGCCTTCTCCTTTGCTATTTCAGCCAAAGTACTTCCAAGGAATTTCATGTGGTCCATGCTGACAGATGCCAACACGGTAATCAAAGGCTTCTTTATAATATTCGTGGCATCCAATCTGCCGCCCATGCCGGTTTCCAGCACCACTACATCACATTTCTCTTCCAAGAAATACAGGAAACACAAGGCTGTTTCAAATTCAAACTGGGTAGGATGTGGTTTCCCTTCTGCAAGCAACTCTTCACAGGCTGCTCTTACTTTTTCCACATATGTAATCAATTTATTTTTACTAATGGGCTTTTGATTTATCTGGATTTTCTCCCTATACTCAAAAATAACCGGGGAGATATATCTTCCGCATTTATATCCGCCACACTGTAAAATAGTGGAAAGATATGCCAAAACAGAGCCCTTGCCATTGGTTCCCGCTATATGGATAATCTGAAGCTTGTCCTGAGGATTGCCCAACTTACCACATAAATTTTCCATATTGGTCAGTCCCGGCACAATTCCATAACTGCTTAAGCCCTCTAAATATTCCATGGTCTGTTTATAGTTCATCTTTCTCACCTACTTTCAATTTAAACTTTTTCATACTTGCTTATTATATATGAATTTTTATTATTATACAAATTGGGATTTGACGCGTTTGCGATGAGGCATGCTGTACATTGGCTAAATATTGCTCGTCTGGCTTCTTCTCTAATGATACAGGGCTCATTATAATACTATTTCTACCCATAACAATCTCATAAGTAGCCCGTGGGTAGACAAACCAAGGACTATAGTAGTCTTTTCTTATTCAGTTTCTACCCATAGCCCTATATTATGGTGCTTATGGTAAGAAATTTTAATACTCATTTGCTTTATTATCTTCTAAAATATTCCAAATACCTCAATTTTATCTTCCCATCGTAACTTGTTTTGATACTTATGGGTAGATAAATACTCATTCTCATAAGTGATAATG
>JAZNGC010000103.1:0-15610 GCA_045589155.1 Lachnospiraceae bacterium | reverse complement strand
AATTTCTCTTTATCAAATTCAGAAGTTGTTTCCTCAATCTGCTTCTTGATCTGGGCAATTCTTGCCTGGATTGCATTTTTATCGCCTTCGCCATCCACAATGACAGTAGTTTCTTTCTGCACTTTAACGGATTTTGCACGGCCCATCTGGTCCAGAGTTGCATCCTTCAGATCCCAGCCCAATTCAGAACTGATAACCTGACCGCCTGTCAGAGTTGCAATATCCTCCAACATAGCTTTTCTTCTCTCGCCATAACCGGGAGCCTTTACTGCAACTACATTAAATGTTCCACGCAGTTTGTTTACAATCAGGGTAGTCAGTGCTTCACCCTCTACATCCTCTGCAATAATAAGCAATTTTGCTCCACACTGCACAATCTGCTCCAGCAGAGGAAGGATTTCCTGGATATTGGAAATCTTCTTATCTGTAATAAGGATATAAGGATTATCCAAAGTTGCTTCCATTTTATCCATATCAGTAGCCATGTATGCAGAGATATAACCTCTGTCAAACTGCATACCTTCTACCAGATCAAGTTCAGTCATCATTGTCTTAGACTCTTCGATTGTAATAACACCATCGCCGGAAACCTTTTCCATCGCGTCTGCTACAAGCTGACCAACTTCTTCGTCGCCTGCAGAAATAGCCGCTACTCTTGCAATATGTTCTTTTCCGTTTACTTTGGAACTCATCTGTGCAATCGCTTCCACTGCACAGTCAGTTGCTTTCTTCATACCTTTTCTTAAGATGATGGGGTTTGCACCTGCTGCCAGGTTTCTCATACCTGCATTGATCATTGCCTGTGCAAGAACAGTAGCGGTTGTTGTACCGTCACCTGCCACATCATTTGTCTTTGTGGCAACTTCTTTTACAAGCTGTGCTCCCATATTTTCAAATGCATTCTCCAGTTCAATTTCCTTTGCGATAGTCACACCATCATTTGTGATAAGAGGTGCTCCAAAGGACTTATCAAGTACTACGTTTCTTCCTTTGGGACCCAGGGTTACTCTTACAGTATCCGCAAGCTGATTTACACCGGCCTCTAATGCCGCACGCGCTTCAGCACCATATTTAATCTCTTTTGCCATATTTCTCGCCTCCAAATTTCCTTAATATTGTTGTTATTAGTAGTGCCCATTCATGAGCCCGTAGTGCCCATTCATAAGTCGTCTGCTTCGCATCCGCCTTATTTCATGGAGGACTTTCGTCCTATAGAATGACATTTATTCAAACCGCTCCGTGAGTAAACTCCCTCGCAGTTTTCCAATTGTCATTCTGCACTACTCAATGATAGCCAAAATGTCATTCTGTCTTACAATAATATACTCTTCATCATCCAGTTTTACTTCTGTTCCGGAATATTTGGAATAAATAACTTCATCTCCAACTTTTACTTCCATTTTGATTTCTTTTCCGTCAACAATACCACCGGGACCCACTGCCACAACTTCTGCCTGCTGGGGTTTTTCTTTATTCTGTCCGGGAAGAACAATACCGGATTTTGTTGTTTCTTCTGCAACCAACTGTTTTAATACAACTCTGTCGCCTAAAGGTGTCAATTTCATAAATGTTACCTCCTAAAAAACTTATATTATGTAACAAATAATATTTTGCTACGTATTTTCAACACAGTACATTCTCTCACTTTTATCAGAAAGCGTCAATTCTATTTTTCAAAACAATAGGAAAGATTTTCTAAAATAAATCTTTCCTATTAATAAATTTATTATTCAAGGGTAAGATACATTCCAATTTAGCGGTTCTTTTCATCCGGGTATTGCCAAAAGCATTTCTTTTGAAACTATATCTTTTTGATAAATTGGGATTTGCGGGGATGAATGAAGTCAGTCAGATGTTGCATTCCCATGTCTGATTATATTGGTTAAATGCTACTTTGGGGTATAAAATTCGAAAAAAGGAATTTATACCCCAAAAGGTTTGTCATATCTACCCTTAGGCACCAAAAAGGCTTTATAGGGAAGAAAAAAATAAAATTATGTAAACCACATTCGCTCATTTTCTACCCCAATAAGCGGTTTTCATGCTAATGGCATGACATTTTTTCTCATTTCTTCTTCATTTCTATTGATTTTTACTTATTTTATCTACCCATAAAGTCCATTGAGGGCCCAAAGGGCAGATATAGTTCGAAAATAGGTTTACATAATGCATTTTCTTTTCATGCCAAATAAGCATCTATCGTTCTTTAGGGTAGAAGCAGCCTATAACGGTGCCGCATCCATAAAACAACCACAATGACAAGGCACATGGACCACTTCAAATTTCCCTTCTCCATAACTTCCAACTTATCTGCAACACAGCTTCTCTTACAGAACAAGAACAAAAAAAGGCGTGACCTAAGTCACGCCTTTTATCATTCACTTATTTACTATCTTTGCCGGAAAAATAAATTAGCACTTAATCTCCATATAGCCCAACAACTTGCTCATATCATATTCTTCCAACACACCAAGATTAGAGTCATAATACTTGCCATCATAGTGAACCAGATAATGACAGAAACGTCCCATCTTTTCCATCAAAATACAGCACTTAGGAAGAACCGCAGGTTGTCCCTGTGTGTAGACAATAATGTCACTGTGATCAATTCCATAATAATTTAATGCGGAAATCACACGCCCCATTGTTGCCTGCCACTCTCTGCAATCCATTACGCTTATAACCTCAGCGATTGTGACACCGGCAAGCATCGCTACACAAGTCTGTCCGCAAAGACCGTCCTCCGGCTGAATGATAACAGACATATCGTCTATCTTGCGGATTGGATTCTCAAAACTGTAAGGACTGTTCTGATCCATCTTAATCAGACTTCCTGTGACATGAAGCAGAATTTTATGTGTCTTATCCATATCAACCTGAATAATATCTTCATCTTCAATATGGATTTCATAATTGCCCTTTTCCTTGGGCAACAATTCGCAATCAATAATTTTGTTATCCAAAACCAGGTCTGCCTGGATTACTTCTCTCTGTTTACATACTTCCCATACATTAAAGGGAATCTGAATCATATATCCTTTTTCTTTCTTTTCAATCTTTCCGTCAAAAAAATATCTCATTAATTCTCCTCCGAAATAGAAATGTAACCGCTTTCATAAATTAATTGTAACAAATTCGCCCCGCCTTGAAAACTATTTTTGACAAAGTACTGAAAAAAAAACATGCTGATAAAAAAGTATCAATCTTTCGCACCGTTCCTACCCTTTTTTTATCTGGGAAGGTGATACTCCATATCGTTTCTTAAACAACTTACTAAAGTGATAGGCATCGTCATATCCAACCTCTGCTGCCACTTCTTGGATACTGCCGGTCCAACCTTGTTCCAAAAGTTCTTTCGCTTTCTCCAGACGTATGTTAATCAAATGCCGGATCGGCGCATCTCCTGTTTCAGACTTGAATATCTTCGATATATAAAAGGGACTTAAATACATGTTCTCTGCGATCTGGTCCAAAGAGATTTTTTCTGCATAATGGTCTTCGAAATAATTTACAATCTGTTCCACTACGTATTTCTTATTTACAGACTCGAAAGCATAACCGGTTTTCACCTCTACCGGCTCTGTCTGTTCTCTGACGATAAGCAAAATCATCTGAATCAGATACGCCTTCAGCATGAAATACCTGCCCTGCCTATACACCGCATTCTCGGCCTCAATGGAAGCACAAAGTTTAAATAACTTCTGCTTCAGCTCACCCTTCGTATGGAAAATAGCTCCTTCACAGGGTAACGGAATGGTATTCTTTTCACAAGCACCTATCTGTACATCCGTGAATCCCAGGAAAAATTCTGTTGTAGGGGTTTCACCATCCCCTACAAGGGCCTGGTGCATAGTTCCCGGGTTAAAGATCAACAAATCACCTTCCGATACCTCATATACAATATCATCAATTCTGTATTTTCCACTTCCCGACAATATATACGCCAACTCGGGATAATCGTGGCTATGATAATTTTTTTCGTCTGAAAGTCTCTTACCTTTCCATGTAAACAGAAAAGTAGGATTCAATTCTTCTATCTGTAAATTACGCTCGTTCATATTGTACTCCCCCAGAATCAAATAAAAACGTTCTTAAGATTCCTGTTTATCCTTCATCATCTTCCATGCGGTAAGACTAAATAGGGTGACTGTAGTGGCAACCGCTATAAAGTCAGATACCGGTTCTGCCAGAAATACGGCAAATACTTTATTTTCAAAAAACATAGGCAAAATATATATCATGGGAATAAGCAAAATAATTTTCCTTAAAATAGCAAGGAACAGGGAATGAACTGCTTTTCCCAGTGCCACAAAGGTCTGCTGGCAGGCAATTTGTGCGCCAAACACACAGGTGGCTCCCATATAAATACGGATCGCCCACACACAATAATCAATGAGTTCCTTATCCGGTGTAAAAATCCGTGCAAGCATACCGGGAAACAACATCGCAACTGCCCAAAGTACTGTAGTATAAATCAGACAGGCCCTCAGCGTGATAGTAAACGCTTTTCTAACCCGGTCCATCTTCTTTGCACCATAGTTGAAACTGACAATAGGCTGCATCCCTTGCGACATACCCTGAATCGGCATCAGTGCCGCAGACATTACGCTGCTTAAAATCGTCATGGAGCCAACTGCAATATCTCCTCCGTATTTTAATAAAGAAGTATTAAAGCATACAGACAATAAACTTTCTGTAGACTGCATAATGAAGGGGGAAACCCCAAGTGCCAGTATAGGTCCCAACACCTTCAGTTTAATTTTCATATTCTGAAGCCTGATATGGAGTATCGTCTTCTTTCCCCTGAGGAAACCAATAACCCAGATGGCAGATACCGCCTGGGAAATAATTGTGGCAAGAGCAGCACCGCGCACTCCCATACCAAATCCGAAAATAAAAATCGGGTCTAATACCAAATTCAAACCGGCACCAATCATAACCGTTTTCATAGAAGTTGATGCAAAGCCCTGGGATGTAATAAAGGAATTCAGCCCTGTTGTCATCTGTACAAAGACAGTTCCAAGCACATAAATGCTAAGATATTCGCCGGCATACGTGATTGTCTCATCACTGGCACCGAAAGCATATAAAATCGGTTCCCTCCAAACAGAAAATATTACAGTTAAAATTGCCGCCACAATCAAAAGCATCGTGACACAATTTCCCAGTATTTCCTCCGCAGCCTCCTTCTCGCCTCTGCCCATGCAGATAGCCGCCCTGGGTGCACCGCCGAAACCAACCAGTGCCGCAAAAGCAGAAATCAACATAAGCACCGGGAAGGTAACCCCTACACCGGTAAGGGCGGCGGACCCAATTTCAGGAATATGTCCAATGTAAATACGGTCGACCACATTATACAGCAGATTGATGAGTTGTGCTGCAATAGCAGGTGCCGCAAGACTGATAAAAAGCTTTCCTACCGGCATAGTACCGAGTTTATTCTCCGTCTCCACCTCTGCCTGTATTTCTTTTATATTTCTTTCCTTTAAATCTTCCAAAACAAAACTCCGTTCTAAATCAAATCATAGCTATATTCCAAGAAACATCCTTGCAATCTGGAAATAAATAAGAAGTGATAAAGCATCTACAATGGTTGTGATAAAAGGACTTGCCATTACTGCCGGGTCAAATCCTAATTTTTTTGCCAGAATAGGCAAAATGCAACCTACAAACATGGCTAAAAGCACTACTACTATCAAGGACAGGCAAATAACCAATGCAACCGTTATGCTGACATGGTCAAACAACATTAACTTGGCAAAATTAGCCACGGCAAGTCCCAGGCCACAGACAACTGCCACACCGATTTCCTTCCACATAATACGGGGAACGTCCCGATAAGTAATCTCCCCTAAGGACAATCCACGGATTACTGTAACGCTTGCCTGGCCGCCTGCATTACCGCCTGTTCCCATCAGCATAGGAATAAAGGCTGTCAAAATAGTACACACACTCAACGCTGCTTCATAGGACGTAATAATCGCCTGTGTGAAGGAGGAGGATACCATCAATAACAGCAACCAGGGAAATCTCTTGCAGAAAGTTTCCCACACACCGGTTTTCATATATGGCTTATCGGAAGGCATAATCGCCGCCATCTTTTCCATATCCTCGGTATTCTCTTCTTCCATGATATCCACGATATCATCGACTGTGATAATACCTACGAGACGGTCCTCATTGTCCACAACCGGCATAGCCGTAAAGTCGTATTTTTTAAATTGTTTTGTAACCTCTTCCTGGTCCACAAGGGTATGAACGGAGATGACATTTTCATGCATGATATCCCCGATTCTCTCCTCCGGATCGGAAAGAAGCAAATAACGCAGTGCAACCGTACCCATCAATTTCCGCTGCGCGTCCAAGACATAGCAGATATTGATCGTTTCACTGTCCACACCCACTTTACGGATACGTTCAATGGCCTCCGCAACCGTAAGGTGTTCTTTTAAATCCACATACTCCACCGTCATAATACTTCCGGCAGAATCCTCCGGATAACGGAGAAGATGATTGATATCCCTTCTTGTCTCCGGTTTTGCATTTGCAAGCAGCTTTTTAACAATGTTGGCAGGCATTTCTTCCAAAAAGTCCGCCGCATCATCGGCCATCAGATTATCAATAATATTGGCCGCTTCCCTATCGGACAGGGAAGTAATAATAAGCTGCTGATTTTCTACTTCAAGATACGAAAAAACATCCGCTGCCAGGTCTTTGGGAAGAATGCGGAATATCTTCAGCATTTCTGCCTCTTCCAATGCCTCCATAAGCACCGCAATATCCGCATTATTCATCTCCTCGATTTTCTGACGCAGGGATGTGTACTGTTTCATTTCAAGTAATTCTCTGATTTCTTCCATGAAATGGTCCTCCTTTTAGACCGAGAAGCCCCCTACCGGGATTCTCGTGGTGTTTATGCTCGTACACGGGAGCGGGTTATCTGCGTTATTACTACTTCGGTACTTCATAAAACCACCACCTTTCTGTCAGAAATCAAACTTTTTCCATATGAATTTTAACCCCTAAATTTATTCTTTGTCAACGTAATATGTCTCTTCTATTAAAGAAATTTCCGCCTTGCCTCCGGTAGCTTCCGTAATATCCTTTTCCATCTTGCCGGACATCTCATATGGAAGTGTTACCTGCAGCCGTACCACGTCTGTATATTCCGCATTTTGGGGTTCAATTCCATTTTGCCCAAGTAAATATAAAATCTTTCCGATTCCGTTATAATCCGTCACTATTTCCAGAACTTTTCCGTAACGCATCCATGCCACGGCAGAATTTTCAAGGCCGGCTTTCACCGCCTGGGTATAAGCCCTCACCAAGCCTCCGGTGCCAAGAAGCACTCCACCGAAATACCTCGTTACCACTACTGCTATATTGCGGATTCCTTCCCCTAAAAGGACATCTAACATGGGACGGCCGGCTGTGCCACCCGGTTCCCCATCGTCACTATATCTTTGAATGCCACCATTCTCCCCTACCACAAAGGCATGGCAATTATGTCTGGCATCCCAATATTTCTTTTTCATTTCCTCTACAAAGGAAATGGCCTCTTCTTCCGTTTCCACACGTCTTACCGTAGCAATAAAGCGGGATTTCTTCTCAACTATTTCACCTTCGCCACCCTGTATAAGCACACGATAAGCCTCTTTTTTCCTCGTTTCCGTAACCGACATCTGTTTGTCCTTTTCTTACTATAAACATATTTTATAAAATTATAGCATAAACATTGATAAAATTGTGAACAATTCTTAATATAAACAAAAAACCTTTATTTACTATTTTTTTTTTGATATAATAAAACGAGTAATGTCCAAATGGGACTTACATAGGATTCGCTTAAGCGAAACAGAAAGGTGAATGGATTTATGAATTATGGCAGAAAAGGAGTCCGCAAAAAACAAAAGGCTCTGAATTCAAAATCTATGAAGTGGGGAAAAAAGATAGCGTTCACAACATTTATGGCGCTTTTAATAGGATGCATTTCTTTGGGAATTATCGGAATTTCCGCCGGTATCGGTGTTTTCAACGGTATCATTGCCACATCTCCGGTTATCAACAGTAATGATGTTGCTCCGGTAGGCTTCTCAACCTTTGTTTACGACAACGAAGGTACCCAGATAGACAAATTGGTGGCTCAGGATTCCAACCGTATCTATGTAACCTGGGAGCAAATCCCCCAGGACATGAAAGATGCTTTCGTGGCCATTGAGGACCAGCGTTTCTACGAGCATAACGGTATCGACCTGACAGGTCTGCTCCGTGCCGGTTATCAGTTTGTCAAGACCGGCGGTGAAGAAACACAGGGTGCAAGTACCATTACCCAGCAGTTACTAAAAAATACTATCTTCACAAACTGGATGGCTGAAGACAGTATGATTGAAAAAATCGAGCGTAAATTCCAAGAGCAGTATCTGGCAATTGAATTGACCAAAATCCTGAGCAAGGATGAAATACTGCTCCGCTATATGAATACCATTAACTTAGGACAAAACACCTTGGGTGTACAGTCTGCATCCCTCAGATATTTTAATAAGGATGTTTCTGAATTAACCTTGTCCGAGTGTGCGGTTATTGCAGGTATTACCCAGAACCCTTCCAAGTACAACCCTATCTCCCGTCCGGAAAAAAATGCAGAGAGACGGGAACGTGTGCTGAATAAAATGAAGGAGCTTGGATACATCTCCCAGGCTGAATATGATGAAGCCATTGCCGATGATGTTTATTCCCGCATCCAGACTGTAAATATTGAAATCGGAGAAGATACAGTTACTTCCTATTTTATTGATGCGCTTACCGACGAGGTTTATAACGACCTTTTGGATGCCGGTTACAGCACCACTGCCGCATCCGCCCTGCTTTACAGCGGTGGCTTGCGTATCTACTCTACGCTGGACTCTGAAATCCAGTCTATTTGCGACGAAGAATTTGAAGACCCGGAAAATTTCCCTATTGACACAAAATGGTATCTGCACTACGCATTAACCACGAAAAAATCCGATGGTGAATACTATAACTACAGTAAGGAAATGATGCAGACTTGGTTCCGCAAATATGTGGACCAGGATTTCAATTTGATTTTTGATTCTCAGGAAGACGCATACGATGCAATCGAATACTATAAGTCGGAAATTCTCGAAGATGGCGAAGAAGTGATTGCTGAAAAAGAGTCACTTATCGTACAGCCTCAGATGTCCATGACCATCATGGACCAGAATACCGGTTACGTAGTAGCCATGATTGGTGGACGCGGTGCCAAGGAAGGTAGCCGTACACTGAACCGTGCAATGGATTCACCCCGTTCCCCCGGTTCTACTTTCAAAGTGCTTAGTGCTTACGCACCGGCTTTGGACAATGCTAATCTGACCCTAGCCACCCCCATTAACGATGCACCCTTTGCCTATGACAACGGTGTGCTTGTCCGCAACTGGTGGACCGGTGATTACCGTGGAATCAACAGCCTGAGGACAGGTATCGAGGATTCCATGAACGTATCTACTGTAAAACTGCTTACCTGGATCACTCCACAGCTTGGTTTTGACTATTTAAATGAATTTGGTTTTTCCACTTTAAACCAAGCGCAAGACTGTTATCAGGCTATGGCTCTGGGTGGTGTTACCGGTGTTACAAACTATGAAGTAAACGCTGCTTACGCTGCAATCGCAAACGGTGGCACATATATTGAGCCCAAGTTATACACAAAGGTTCTTGATTCTGACGGAAATGTTATTTTAGACAATACCAAATCCAACTCACACCGTGTACTGAAAGAAACCACTGCATTCCTTCTTACAAGTGCTATGGAGGACGTAGTGACAAAAGGTACCGGTACTGCCGTTAACTTCGGCGGTATGGCTATTGCGGGTAAAACAGGTACAGCCTCCGAAACCAAAGACGTATGGTTTGCCGGCTATACACCTTATTACACCGCAACCGTATGGGGCGGATATGACAATCAGGTTCCCATGGACGAAAGCAAGACAAACCCTGAAAAACAATTGGCAAAAAAACTGTGGCGTGCTGTCATGGAACGTATCCATGAAGATTTGCCTAACCAAACCTTTGTAATGCCCAGCGGAATCGTTCAGGCAGAGGTTTGTTCCAAATCCGGCAAGTTGCCCAAAGAGGGCCAATGTGATGTAATGGGCTGTGTAGTTACCGAGTATTTCGATGAATTTACCGTTCCAACAGATTATTGCGATGTCCATTATAACGGAAACCTTTGTTTATACTCCATGCTTGTTCCCTGTGAAGGATGTCCGTTCAGCTATCCGGGACCCGGAGTTGTTGAACTCCCTCTGATTGAAGACCCTTCCCTGTTTGATGGCTCCACTATTATCACGGAGAACGAGGACGGAACCATTTCGGTTACCAATCCTATTACCACATATATGTGTCCTCACAATACTGTGTTCTTCTCTGATCCCAATGCTTATGCAATTTTGGAAGTGCAGAGACAGGAGTTACTGACCCGGGGATATTACTTCCCGCCTATTTACCAGCCCACTTACTGGTAAAATTCCAAACAATAAAAGAAACGCCGTACTCCATTAATAGGAGTACGGCATTTTTTTACAAGCCTTTAATATCACGAATCTGTTTTTCCAAGTCCTCTATTCCCTGCTGGGCATTGGAAATATTGCGGCACTGCTTATCAAATAAAGCCTCCGGACAATTTCCAAAGTTCTCATAATAGATTCGTCCGATTTCCATATAATTCTTCTTTAAGACCTCTTCACACGTACCGATCTGACTTTTTAACCTTGCAATCTCAGCCAGCTCTTTTGCTTTGTCTACCGCAGCCTGTCCTTTCGTGGTAATGGTCTCTTCTACTTTACTAAAAAAATCCATTTTTAATCCTCCTTTTCATAAAACATATCAAAGCGTAATCTCTTTAGAAAAAAAGCCCCAATGCCTTAAGCATCAGGGCTCTCGAAAAGCTGCTGACGGGAATCGGACCCGTGACCTCCGCACTACCAATGCGACGCTCTACCGACTGAGCCACAGCAGCTTAATTCCTACAGAAGATAACTCCTCCGCAGTCACCGAAGCCTATTGTATCAAATAGAGTGTTCTTTGTCAACGTAAATTTGGTGAAAAACAGGTACAATTCTACAGGAACTCATTCTCCGATTTTCTGGAAACAAAATGTACATAATCTGTTACATCTTCACCCAATTCTTTGATAGCAGCCTCCGCTTCTTCCTTTGAATTATCATTAACACAAAGCACACAGACTACCCGTCTACGGCTCCAAAATTTTGCTTTCGGCCATTTCAAATAGTAAGAGATGCGATTCTTTAGCAAGGCTTTCTCAATTAACTGCTTTGCTTCCAAATCAGTAATCTCACAGATTTCCATCTCATTATTTACTTTACCGCTCATATACATCGTTTGCATTCTACTTACTCCATATTGGTCAGATATCCGGATTTTTTTCCGTAGAATGATTATAACACAGTCATCTGCAAATTTCATTATAAAATGTAAAAAAATAATCTTTCAGTCTGTTTTTCTCAAGGTCTCTCTCCTTGACAACCCTCTCCCCCTCCCGTAAAATTGAACATTGAAGAAAGGAGTTTTCTATGTCCTCAAAGATAAAAAACATGACCTCCGGTAATCCTGCCGGACTCATTTTTAAATTTGCCCTGCCCCTTATGGCAGGCAATATATTCCAACAACTCTACACCGTGGTAGACACTATGGTTGTAGGCAAATTTCTTGGCGTGGATGCCCTTGCTGCCCTAGGTGCATCAGACTGGCTTAACTGGATGATGCTTGGTATCATTCAGGGATTTACCCAAGGCTTTGCCATCAAAATGGCACAGGAATTTGGTGCAGGAAATTACAGACTATTAAAAAAGGTCATCGGAAATTCTGCAGTTCTATCCGTTGTTTTTTCCGTTGTACTGGTTATAGTAGGGCAACTTACTGCGAAACCTATTCTGGAATTGCTTCAAACTCCCACCGACATTATGCCGGATACCCTGCTCTATATCCGCTTTATGTTTGCAGGAATTCCCATTGTAATATTTTATAATCTGCTGGCATGTATTTTGCGTTCACTGGGAGACAGCAAAACCCCCTTAAACGCCATGATTATTGCCTCTATTACCAATATTGTGTTGGATGTTCTTTTCGTGTTTGGCTTTAAATGGGGCATCGCAGGTGCGGCTGTTGCAACCCTGATTGCCCAGGTTGTATCCGGTTTTTACTGTTTATACTTTATCCGTAAAATTGAAATTCTTTCCATGCAGAAAGAGGATTTCAAGCCGGAACTTTCTCTGGTTGGCAGACTGTTGCTTCTTGGTCTTCCCATGGCATTCCAAAACGGAGTTATTGCCCTGGGCGGTATGGTGATCCAGTTTGTGGTTAACGGTTACGGTGTCATCTTCATCGCAGGTATGACTGCTACAAATAAAATGTACGGCCTTTTGGAAATCGCTGCAACTTCTTACGGCTATGCTGTTGTCACTTATGTTGGTCAAAACCTGGGGGCAGGCAAAAACAAGCGTATCCGCCAAGGCATGCGCGCCTCTCTTGGCATTGGTCTTATCACAGCCTTCCTCATAGCGTTTGTTATGTTGTTTTTGGGTAAAATAATCTTAAGTTGGTTCATTTCCGGTACTCCGGAAGAAGTAACCGCTGCTATGGATGTGGCATATCTCTATCTTGTCATTATGAATGTCTGTCTACCTATATTATATATCCTTCACATTGTCCGTTCCGGCATACAGGGAATGGGAAATACCTTTCTTCCCATGCTCTCCGGCATCGCAGAGCTTGTCATGCGTACCGGCGGTGCCCTGTTCCTCCCCCATTATATGGGTGAAGTAGGCATCTTTTATGCAGAAGTACTGGCATGGTTCGGCGCGGACGTAGTCTTAGTAATCAGCTACCTGATATTAATCCGGAAACTACCTATAAAGGAGAAAAAACATGCTATTTAGTTCCATGATTTTTTTGTGGGTCTTCCTGCCCATAGTCATCATCGGCAATTTCATACTATCCATTATTCCCTTTAAGGACATCTACGTGAAAACATTCTTAAAGAACTGTTTTCTCCTTTTGGCGAGCTTGTTTTTCTATGCATGGGGTGGCATTAACTACCTTTTCATTATGCTTTCCTCCATCCTGATTAACTATATCAGTGGCCGTCTGCTCCATTCCTTTGAAGGCAAAAAATCCCTGCGCAGATTGACGTTAACCATATCTGTTGTTTTAAACCTTGGCATTCTTTTCTTTTTTAAATATTTTAACATGGTCATCATTTCCATTGAGGCCATGTCCCAAAATCTCCCCTTTGGGGAAAAATTCCACGCTATGATTTCCATGGAAGGCACCGGTGCCCTGGGCTTTGAACATATTGTCCTTCCCATCGGTATTTCCTTTTTCACTTTCCAATCCATGTCCTACGTCATCGACGTATACATGGGAAAGGCCAGATTTCAGCGGAACATTTTCTATTTTGCCCTTTATGTGGCACTGTTCCCCCAACTGATTGCCGGTCCTATTGTCAAATACAGTGATGTGGCTGCCCAGATTACCGGACGAAAAGAGACCATCGCACTGTTTAGTCAGGGTATCAAGAGATTCTGTTATGGTCTTGGCAAAAAGGTGCTGATTTCCAACACCTTCGCCCAGATTGCAGATGAAATTTGGGCAATGGATACCGCATCTCTTGGCACTTCTGTGGCATGGCTTGGCGCAATCTCCTACACCCTACAGATTTATTACGACTTTTCCGGCTATTCCGACATGGCAATCGGTCTTGGAAAAATGTTCGGCTTCGAATTTAAAGAAAACTTCAACTATCCCTATCTGTCCTCCTCCGTACAGGAATTTTGGCGCAGATGGCACATATCCCTTTCCACCTGGTTTAAGGAATATGTTTACATCCCCCTTGGCGGAAACCGGAAAGGAAAAATACGCACCTATGTAAACATCTTTCTGGTGTTTTTGCTTACCGGTATTTGGCACGGAGCCAACTTTACCTTTATTGCATGGGGCTTATTCTACGCTCTTTTACAGATTTTAGAACGCTTATTCTTGGGAAAACTGTTACAGAAAAATCCTATTAAAATATTAAATCATATCTATACCCTTCTCGCGGTTATTGTGGGCTGGGTCTATTTCCGCTCCGATACTATTTTCCAGGCAAATGAATTTATCCTGCAGATGTTTACCTTAAATACGTCTGATACTTCCGTGCTTTCCTTCCTTTCCATGAAGGTAATTGTCATGTTTATGGCAGCAATACTTTGTTGCGGTATTATACAGAAAATTTTTGGCAGGCTTTATCACAAGGTACAAAACAGTATCTTTATTTGTCTCCCTGATTTTGCACTGCAGATCATCCTTTTGGTATATTCCATTGTCTTAATCGTCAGCGGCACCTATAACCCGTTTATCTATTTTCAGTTTTAAAAGGGAGGTCAGGTATGAATAAGAAGAACAACGAGAAAAACAACATATATTCCCTTTTTACTGTGATTGTATTTATGGCACTTATCCTTCTCCCCAGCCTCTCTTGGGGTGTTCTGGGTATTGCAGATTCCTTTGCCCCGGGGATTATGGATTCCTTGGATTACGACCTTGGGGAGAACCGGAATAAAGCTGCCTTTCCCGATGAATTTGACCCGGCAACTTATCCCGCCGAGGTGGAAAGCTACTACAATGACCGGGTGCCTTTCCGCTCTGTCATCATCTCTGCAAACACAGACTTTACTACCGTGACGGAAAATGTATATAAAGACAAACTCCGTCCCGCACTGATTTCCCTGTTTTATTCCAACGATGAAAACTCCACCGGTGAAACGGTTCTGGTGGAAAATGATTTGGCAAATATGTTTGGGGATAATGAGGCTAATAGTGAAACCGGTTCCGTTGAACACTCTGACAATGGGGATAACAATCCCCCCGCCCCGGAAGCACCTGCCCACAAATACTCCGTGACAGAACATATCCCTGCCACTTGCACCACTGACGGACATGTGACCTACACCTGTAAGAAATGCGAAGACTCCTACACAGAAGTTCTGTCTGCCACAGGACACAGTTATAAAACAATTCAGGTGATAGAACCGGACTATGATAACTATGGGTATTCCATATATCAATGTAACGACTGTTCTTTACAAACCAGGGCAGACTATACCCAAAAGTTAATCGACACCTCCTACTTCCCTCCCAACATTATTAACCAACAGGCTGTGGAAGGACGTAGAAGTTGGCTTTTCTATGCGGGAAACAACAGTCCCGCCTATTACAGAGGCCAACTGCTTCTCGACGATGAAACCTTGGCAGATTACGCAAACCGTGTTGCCACACTGCAATCTCTTTGCGATGAAAAAGGTATTCAACTGCAACTGATGATTCTTCCAAACAAAGAGCAGGTATATTCCGAATATATGCCCAGCTACACTATAAATGACACCTACAAACGTGTCCCCAGACTGGTAGACTATATCCGGGAAAACACCGGTGTGGAAATTCTCTATCCCATAGACCAACTACAAGCCGGAAAGCTTTACTGGCAGACCTACTATAAGTACGATACCCATTGGACCTATGCCGGTGCCTTTATCGGTACACAGCTTCTCTA
>JAZNGC010000102.1:0-18340 GCA_045589155.1 Lachnospiraceae bacterium | reverse complement strand
TAGCAGTCAGTCCGTCAATGGTCATTCCCTCTGTAATCTCAATATTTGTGGTACTACCGTTTACCTGTACTGCAATCTTACTTCCTGCAGCAAGTCCCATACCACCATCTGCTGTGGTATCTGTAAGAACAGTACTTCCTTTATATGTGCCATTGGTACTAAGCTGGGAACCGGTCAGATAGCCGGTTTTTGCCAAGTCCTTGATTTTTAAAGACTGTACACCATTAACCGCCTTTTCGCCGGTGATAACACTGACAAGATTACTATTGGAAACTTTGGTTGTCTGTTTCACATAGCTACTTGAAAAGCGCAAATCACTCAAAGTAGAAGTGTACAATTTGTAAATCTTGGAATTCAATTCTTTCCATGATTCCTGCTGCCACTGTAGTTTAGTCTGTTTTTTCTTCACAGCATCTATTTTTGTCTGTCTGACAGCTACCAATTCCTGAACGATGCTTTCTGTATCCATACCTGACATCAGGCCGCTCATTCGCATTGCCATAGCATTCTCTCCTATCTCTTTTCATCCACCAACATACCTGCCAGTTCCCACACCTTAGAGATCATATCTAAAGTCTTTTCAGGGGGCAGTTCTTTGATTACTTCCTTTGTTTCTTTATCCACGATTTTGATAGTCACTCTGTTGGTCTCCTCGTGGATACCAAATACTGCTGATGTATTTGCAATATTCTTATTTATCTGTTCCACTGCTTTTTTAATCTGCTCATTGGTAACCTGCTGGTTTTGTCCCTGCTGGTTGTTTGTATGGGAATCGGGATTCCCTTTCTGTGAAACATTTGTAATAACATTAATACTCTGGTCTACCTTTGCAGCTTCCTGTGCAGCTCCTTCTGCATATTCCACTGTCTGCTTTACCGGTTGGGGTGCCGGCTTCGCCTGCACTGTCTGTGCCTGTACGCTCATCATACTTCCTAATGGTTCAATTGCCATTGTCTCCACCTCCATGTGTACTGTCCGGGAATTTCCTTTTTTCCCTTTTTTGTGTATATGTAACCTTAACTCTTGTATAAACAGAGTTTTCTAATTGCTTTATCGACATTATAACATAAAAAGTTTATAGCAAAAAGAAAAAACCTGCTGTTATCCCAGCAGGTTTTTAAGCGCCTCAAGTCCATCTAAGTTTGCAGCTTCTTTATTTGCTTCCTGAATCTGCAAATATACTTCTTTTCTGTAAATAGAAACCTCTCTGGGTGCACTGATGCCGATCTTAACCTGATCACCCTTAACTTCCAAAACAGAAATCTCAATGTTGTTATTAATGACGATTGCTTCGCCTTTCTTTCTGGATAATGCCAGCATCTTTATTCACCTGCTTTCCTTGCCTTCAAAATTTCATAAATGGGGTATTTTACCGGATATGCATCGCCATCTACGATTACCTGACATGCTTTTCTGGTGTCTGCATTAATAATGATGGGGCCCTGGAGATTTACAGACATTTTTGTTAAATCAGAGGGAACCGTTACAGTTACCAGCACAAGCAGATTGTCCTGTGTAATCTCGCCAAGTTTCTTTAACATTTCATCCTCAACCTCGGGATTATATTCCGGCATAACTACAAGAGGATCCATAACAGGCATGGCAAAAGCCGGCTCCTGCATTGACTGCATCCAGCGGATTCCCGCATTCTGTCCTCTTTCTTCATCATGAATCAACGCAAATTGTGTCAAATCCGGAAATCCCACAATTCCGCTTTCAAATACGATAATTTTATCATCTGCAATTTCAATCTCGCCAAAGTTTCTTGTCACCACTCTCATGTCTTATCCTCCCTGTTTCTAAATAAAGTTCAGCAGTGTGGTCTGCATCAGTTTTCCCGTTGCCATCAACGCCGCCTCGTAGGTAAGTTCAGCACTGGTAAGCTGGATTGCCACCTCTGTAATATCCACATCCTCATTCTCGGATTTCAAGGTCTCAAAGGTTGTCTTCTGATTTTGCAACCGGTTGTCTATCAACTCCAGTTTTGAACTTCTGGTACCGCAATTTGTAATCGCCAGGTTCGTATCATCCAGGTAGCCCTGCATTTTGGTAATACCGGACTCAAACAGTTTCTGGGATTTATCCTTTAACAGCGTAAGGGCTTTGTTCGCCGCATTCAGTCTGGTTTTTAAGGTCTTCAAATCATCTTTATCTGTGGTAGCCGCAATCTGGCTTTCCAAAGAGGTTACCACTTTTTCCATGTCCTGTACATCCTGCAGTGCATTGATTAAATCATCCACTTCCCTGCCGATTTCAGGATTGTAGCATTCATCAGCTGTGGAATTGACACGTATTGTCTGGTTAAATCCTACATCGTATTCAATGGATTGTTTTAATACGTTACTGCCATCCAGATAAGTCTGATTGTATTCAATCTTCTTCTCTACGCCGTCAACCATCTCTGTTGTGGTACATGCATAATAATGCTCCGGACGAAGATCCGCCTTCAACCACTGGTTCTTTTCATAAGTAATTCTGATTTCACCCTCATCCACAGTGGAAGTGGATGTATCATCCTGAACTCCCATCATTTTGGAATATACATTCTCACCTAAAACCACTTCACCGGTTTCCGGAACATAATATACATTGTCCGGATTGGTTGCTGCCAGTTCATACGCCGTGGGAACATCGAAGGAATGTACCTGTATCACATTTGCCGGGTCCACCAGATTCTCTACAATAGGTGTGCCGTCAGCATTTGCACCGGTTACTCTCTCAATTTTCGGGATGCAGCCGGCCGTCGCCGTACAGCCATCATAGGCCAGTCTGAAACGGTGCACCTTCACTGCTTCAATATCCGTCTCATCCACTGCAATATCATCAAAGTTTGTACTGTTAATATCTCCCAGGTTTACGGTATTTCCGTTCGCCTCTGCAGTAGTCTTTACGTAGGTAAGTTCGCCAATGTCTTCTCTGCTAAACTGCTGGGTTATTTCATATTTTAAATCTGTAAGTTTTCCAAAACTAAGGGGAATGTCCGTGCGGTAACCGGTAAATACATATCTGCCTGCATAATCCGCATCGCCGGTTGCGTACACTTCTTCCCGGAGAGCTTTCAACTGCTCCAAAACAATTTCTCTGTCACCGGAGGTCAAATCACCGTTTGAACCCTTTGTACACTGTTTAATCATATTGGTAATAATCTCAGATGTGTTTTTAAGGGCACCCTCCGTAACCTCAAGCCAGCTCTTGGCGTCCGGAATGTTTTTGCTGTAATACTGCGTCACCTCTGTCACGTTACTGCGAAGGCGGAGTGCACGGATTGCAACAACCGGGTCCTCGGAGGGACGGCTGATTTTTTTCTGGGTAGACATTTGAGTACTTAGTCTGTCCTGCAGAACCTTGTTCGTATTAATATTACCCAAATTATTATTCTGCATAATCTTGTTTGTAATTCTCATTTTATATCCTCCAGTTCAAGAGAAGTTTTTCATCCTCTCCTTAAGGGCTAGACACCGGTTTCCAGGATTAATCTGTCGTATACTTCTGTCAATGTCTGTATCATCTTGGATGACAGGTTGTAGGCATTCTGGAATTTTACCAGATTCACTGCCTCTTCATCTTCGTCAACACCGGATATGGAAATTCTCTGGTTGTCCACCGATTTTGTAATATTGGTATAGTTGGCACAGAAAGTTGATGCATTGCTGGTATTTAACGCAATATCCGAAAGGATACGCTCCAAAAATTCACCTGCGTTACTGCCTCTATAGCTCATTTTTTCTTTATCGGAAACCATCCATTTTAATTCTTCTATTAAATCATTCTGTTCCGGTCCGTCTCCTTCCAGTTTCTTTGTAGCCAGAAGGTCTGCATTGTCAAACAATGCTTCCACGATACTGAAATTTCCCGCCGTAACGCGGTAATAGCTATCGTCGTTTACATTCACCGTCAAACTTCCGCTTGTCTGTTTGTCATATCTGTAAGCATCCGGAAGATCGTACTGTTCATCATCGGTAGCATACTTTCCGCTGAAAAGCATTTCTCCTTTGTTACCATCCGAAGTATAACCGGATAACAAGATGTCATTGAACTTCTGGGCAAAGGTTCTCACCCACTCATTCATCTGATTCATATAGTAAGGAATGCCCTGATAATCCAAATCTTTTCCGATACTTGCCGCTTTACCGATTCTGTCGGTAGTTATACGGCTGTCGTTCTTATTGTTATCGGAAAGAACAAAAGTATAACTGTAAACCGGCTTGCTGCCGTCTGCGGGATAAGTGCAGGTATAACTCCAGGAATCATAATAGAATAACTGATTGCCCAGATTAATCACACCACCCTGGTCAGACATGTTGCTCTTATTCAAATCCTTCAGGTAATCTTCCGAAACCTGAACCGTAACGGTGTCACGGACAACGCCTTTGTCATCTTCCACCGTTCCCGTAGCAGTAACCGTACCCCTGAAGTTTTCACCGTTATTACCATCACGGATTGCGATAAGACCCTGCAGGCAACCACCCATCTGTTCATTGTACAGATTAAATTCCTGACCGTCGCTCCAATAAACATCATACAATCCGTCGATATCCGTCTGGTTTGTTTTTTTATAAGCCGGTCTTGCCACGCATTCCAATTGTTTGTAATCCGCTGTATCTACCAAAAGCTGTCCGCCGGCTATGGTAACAATGAACCGGTTACCTCCGGTTTTTACTTCGGTATTGTAAGGATCCGTAATGGGAACTTCCCTGGTTTCAACGCTTACGATTTCCGATAACTGGTCCAGCAAAAGGGTTCTTCTGTCACGGAGTTCATTGGCCATCGTACCGTTCAATTCAATTACATTAATCTGTTTGTTTAAGGAACCGATTTCACTTGCCAGGGAGTTAATCTGATCTATTTTAAGCTTTAATTCCTGATTGACATCCTTTTGTGTGTTTTCCAGGCTGGTTGACATGCCGTTAAAATACTCGGTAAGTTCCGCCGCATATCCAATAAACTGTGATTTGGTCGGTGAATCGCCCGGGTTGTTCTCCAGCGCTTGAAGCCCCGTTGTCATGAGTTGGTCGAAAAGAGTCTTAAAGCCTGTGTTTTTCCCATCATCTATAAAATAGTTTTCAATCTGAATCATATAGTATTCTTTGATATTGTATTCGCCCTTAAGGGTATTGTTTGACCAATACTTATTATCATAGAATTCATCCCGGATTCTCTCTACCGCAAGTACGTCTACACCGGCACCGGCACAACCGTAAGTTTGGAAAACGCGGAGTGCTTTATTCGCTTCCTGAACCACCTGTTGTCTGCTGTACCCTTCCGTCTGTACGTTCGCAATATTATTGGAAGTGGTGTTCATAGCGGCGTTGGCTGCCAACAAACCTGTATATGCTGTATTTAATCCGAAAAACTGTGAAGCCATAGCGTCCGCTCCTTTCTATTACATTCCCAGTGTGTTAATCACATGCTCCAGCATCTCACTAATCACGTTAATATATCTACTGGAAGCATTATAGGAATTTTGGAATTTAATCATGTTGGAAAGTTCTTCATCTGTGGAAACTCCAAGCACCTGTTCTCTCGCCTCAAAGGTTGCCTGTACGGTTGTCTCCTGATTCTCATAGATGCTCTGATACACCGCACCGGAGTTTGCAACCTGGGATACTAAATCTGTATAGTATGTAACAAAATTTGTTTTCTTTTGCACGTAAGGGTTCAATGTATATTTCTCGTCCTGGAAAGCTTTTTTCATTGCTTCCGCAGTGTCATAGTCTACCGAACCATCCTCCAGCATAAAGCCCATCTGGGTAGGCTCCTGCAACAAGGTTTTGTTGATTCTGATATTGCGAAGTGTATACATGGTTTCCGGACGGGAAAAATCTTCTTCCATGTATTCCCATTCACCGGTTGCATCATTCTTCGTGTACCCTTGCGTTGTAATCTTTTCAAATAACTGTAAGGGAGAACCGTCCCTTGCACTCATATAGCCGTTATTTGGATTGTAAACCGATGAAAGTACCGCATTCATGGTTGTTGTTATATTATGAATCATCTGGTCGAATTCCGCCTGGATATTCATCACGATAGATTGGGAAACCGAATCATAATCACTGTGAATATCGGAATAATCCGCCCTATGGTCACCTCTTGCCAAAACCGTTGCCTTCAATCCACCAATGTCCGTGTTGGTGGTGGATGATATGGGCTGGTTTAAATCAAACACCTTTGCATGTTCGATATCATACACTTTGGTGCCATCATCCAGAAATCGGTAATTTGCGTTCTGAGGCCAGAAGGGAGTATAGAATTCATTTGTCGGATCAATATCCAATCCAATTTCATAAACCATACCGCCCTTTATAAAGTCTACGCCTTCAATCTGGACTTCCACATCACCCAAGGCATTTTCTTTATAACTCATGTTAACCATTTCGGCCATTTCGTCCAAAAGTTTGTTTCTTACGTCTCTATAGTCATTGGCATGTTCAATGCCACTGCTCTCAATTAATCTTATTTTATCGTTTAATTTTAAAATCTGATTACCATAATCATTAATCTTGGTAACCTGTTCATATATCTGCTGGTTCAGGTTATCCTGATAATCGCACAAATCTGCATAAACAGCTGTTGCACGCTCAATAAATTCCGATGAGCGCTGCACAAGCAACCCCTGCGTAACACTGCTGCTGGGATCCTTTGCCAATTCTTGTACGGAAGTCCACAAATTGGTAAGTGCTGTCTGAAAATCTTCACCATTAAGTTCACCAAGCAGATTTTCAACCTCACCCATTACCTCTGTCGACACTTCATAAAACATACTACGGCCGGATTCCCTGCGGTACGTCTTATCCAGGAAATAATCTCTGACCTGTCTTGTTGCGGAATAACTTACCCCAAGACCGACCTGCTGCGGTGCAACAGATTTGGGGCTTACAGAAAGTGTATTATACATCTTGGTCCCAAGAAGCGACTGCTGCCTGGTATAACCGTTTGTATCAACGTTAGTCATATTGTGTGCCACTGTATTCAGCACATTCTGGCTTGTCTGTAATCCGGATGTTCCGATATATAAATTTCCCATAAGTGGCATACTATTATCACCTCACGTTACAATACGCTTTCTCAAACGCATAGGATTATTGTTTTGCATCGAATCCCTTTTGTCCCACTCCCATAAGGGCTCCACTGGTATAGGCGCCTCTATTGTAGTTTGCGGTCTCCGGTGCTGTCTTAACAGATTGCAGCAGATTCATATCAAACTCCACCATCTCCAGCGCATTGGCAATAAGCTCTCTGTTCTGCTCATTTACCCTCTGCATACTGGTGGTCACCGTTTTTAAACGGTCGTGGAGACGGGCCAGTTCCCCGCTTTCCCAGGGTCTGCTTTCTAACATCTGTATCAAATTCGTCAGTTTTAACTTTGTAACATCCTTGTTCATAACGTTGGCAATATCTTTCATCACCTGGGTTCTTGTCTTTTCCAAGTGACTGATGCGACTTACCACCAATTGCTCTTCATCCGTGATTGCCTGTAATTCTTCTAAACTTCCTTTAATAATAACAGGAGTCTTTTTCATGGATAATCCCAGCAGTACCTCATATTCGGAACTCTCTTTATCCAAAACTTCTATCAAGTTCTCTATCAGACTTGCCACCGGGATTACCTCATTTCTTCATATTTCTGCAACAGCTTATCCGCAAAACTTTCTGCACTTACCTGATAGGTTCCTGCATTCATCTTTGCCTTGATGGGAGCCGTTACATCTTCCCTGATATCGGGAGCAGCTGCTAATGCTGCCTTAGCAGTCTGGATATCCTTTCCAAAACTACTGATTTGTACTTTGTCGGAAGACTTCACTGCAGACGTTGCTTTAACCTGTGAAGCTTTCTTCGTATTGTACAATTGTTGCACCTGTGTGTATGCTTCTATACGCATCCGGTTTCTCCTTTCCAACTTGGGGCGACCTTATCTTCCCTGATACTTCGCCTTTGGTTTCCATACTCTGTCATAAAGTTTATCGGTAAAAAATGCAGATACTTTAGGGAAAATCCTAAAAAATCAATAAAAAAAGACACCTTCGCAAAATCACGAAGATGTCCCCCTTTTTATTCTGCTTTTCCTATAAACTAACTGTTCTTTTTCAACACAATTCCGCTTCTGGAAGGAATATAGCATCCGAACCCTATCCAGTCTGCAGGGGTTCTTACCGCCTTATACTCATAGCTTTTATCCACGCGGTCATAACCGCCAAAGGCACCGTCGTCTGTGGAGAGAACCACCTGATAAGTTCCTTCTTCCCCAACCGGAATAAAATAACCTTCATAGGATTTTGTAGGATGGAAATTAAAGATAAATACCGTATCCTCCTTGGTATAAATCAGTATTTTATCCTCCTGATGAATCCAGCGGCTTTCCGCCTTTTTCTCCGTCAGTTTTTCTTCTTTCAGGAGTTTTACCATTGCTTTGTCAAAATCATTGAGTTCCCTGTAGCGCAGGTCTTCATTGTCCACCAGACTCCATTGTCTGCGGCAATAATGATAACTCCAGCCATTACCCTCTCTGGGGAAGTCAATCCATTCCGGATGACCAAATTCATTTCCCATAAAGTTCAAATAACCTTCGCCTGCCAGAGAAGCAGTGATCAGACGTATCATCTTATGGAGGGCTATTCCCCTATCCACCACGGGATTGCCACCGAATTTATTCATACCGGTGTACATTTCCGCATCACACAAGCGGAACATAATCGTTTTATCTCCCACCAATGCCTGGTCATGGGATTCCGCATAACCAATATTTTTTTCCATAGGTCTGCGGCCGGTCAACTCATACCAAAGCTTATACATATCCCACTGCTCATCCGTACATTCCTTAATGGTCTTAATCCACAAATCAGGAACCCCCATGGAAAGCCGGTAATCAAACCCAATGCCTCCATCTTTAATGGGAAGACACATACCCGGCATACCGGACATATCCTCCGCTACTGTCAACGCATTTTTATTAAACTCATGTATCAGTTCATTGGCAAGCTGCAGATAGGTCACAGCTTCCACATCCGTATTCATGGAAAAATACATATCGTAACCGGTAAACGCACTGCCAAGTCCATGATCCAGGTACAACATCGAAGTAACACCATCAAAACGGAAACCGTCAAAATGGAATACCTCCATCCAATATTTCAGGTTTGAAAGCAGGAAATGCAGCACCTCGTTTTTACCGTAATTGAACAATTTTGTTCCCCATGCGCTATGGTCACCTTTGGGACCCTCATGGAAGAACTGGTACACCGTTCCGTCAAACTCATTCAAGCCTTCGTTCGTATTGGAAACCGCATGGGAATGCACTACGTCAAGAAGCACCGCAATTCCCATTTCATGTGCTGTATTTACCAATTCTTTTAAGTCACGGCTGTAACCATATCTGGATGCGGCAGCGAAGAAGTTGGATACCTGATAACCAAAGGAACCATAATAAGGATGTTCCATGATGGCCATAATCTGGATGGTATTGTATCCCAGCTCCTTTATACGGGGCAAAATGTTTTCCGTGAACTCTTTATAACTTCCAACCGCCCCCTTCTCTTGTGCCATGCCAATATGACATTCATAAATAAAAGGTGTCTTTTCCGGAACAAACTTTCCATCTGTCCAGGGATATTTTTCAAAAGTATCTTCTATTTCCGCACACCAAAGATAGTTCACCGGGTCTTGCACCACACGGGTAGCATAAAGTGGAATTCTGCGAAGTTGCTGACCATTATGTACCACAACCGCCTGAACCTTCTGTCCTACCTTCAGGGCATTTTTCCCTTTCAATTCCACTTCGAAAACACCATTTTCCAGTGCTTTCATGGGACAGCCGGTAATATCCCAATCATTAAAATCTCCCGTCAGATACATGGTCTCTGCCGCAGGCGCCCACTCTCTGTATACCCAGCCGGTTCTGGTGCGATGAAAACCAAAATATTTATATCCGTTGGCAAAGTTTGCCAGGCTTCTCTTTTTTCCCAAAAGTTCTTGTTTCTTTTGCCTGAAATTATCCATGCGCAGATTAAGATCAGATTCAAAGGGTTCCAAATACGGATCAATCTCCAAAATCTTAAGTGCTTTTTGTTGCATGCTTCTGCTCCTTTTCATCACACTGTGTTTCTATTGTTTCCCGAGTTCCTCTATTTTTTCCCAAATGCGTTCTTTCACCAGTGCCGCAATCTCCCCGGTTCTCATTCCCTTATACTCTTCATAGGGGATGGCCTTTAAAAAATGAACCTGGGTAGTAACGTTCCCAAACAAAGAAGAATTCCACGCCTTATAGGAATCGATAAGGACTACCGGCACAATGGGCGTTTTGGACATTATGGAAGTTTTAAAACAACCCGCCTTAAAATCCCACAAGGTATTTTTCTTCTTTTTATCGTATTCCCCTTCCGGAAAGATAATATAACGTCTTCCCTGTTTCACCTCTTGAGCGACTTCACTGATAATACCAAACGCCTGACGCACATCATTCTTGTCAAGGCGCTTACCTTCTAACATGTCAATAACCTGTTTGATGAACAATGCATAAGACTTTGCTTTGTCCATTACAACCGTGCAGGGTTTTTGGTGTACCCATACAATACTGAACGCATCGTATTTCCCCTGATGGTTTGGATACATTACATATCCACCTTCTTCCGGTAGATTTTCTTCTCCAAAGACTTCTGTTCTGGTAAAGCCTTTTTTCTGCATAAACCCTACCGCATATTGCAAATATCTATAACATTCTTCTTCCGAACTATTCTCATCTGCCGCCAATTTTCTCATCTTTAATATCAAGCGGAGAAATCCAAACAAATTAGTTGCTACCAAGTAAATATATCTAAGCATGACACCACTTCTCTTTCGTTCCTATACCTACATTATATACCTCTTAAAAATGGAAACACAACTACAAAATATTTTCCATTTTCACAATACTGACTATGGCTTTTTCCACCTGATGATTTTCTATTTCCGTTATCTTTACTTTCAAATCCGCAATTTCAATTTCCACATCCGTTCCATCTTCCGGAATGCTCTGAAGGGTATGAAACACTAAGCCGTTAAAAGTTTCATATTCTTCATCCGAAAGAGGAATTCCCGTAGCCTCGGCAACTTCTTCTATCAATGCACTTCCATGTATCTGCCACAAATTTTCTCCTATCGTCTCTATTGCGCTTATTTCCTCCCCGCCGCCATCTCCCAATTCGCCTACTAACTGCTGTACCAAATCATTTATGGTAACGATTCCCGCAACACCACCATATTCATCCAGCACAACCGCCATGGGATTCTTTTCCTTTTTCATATTGCGGAACAGTACGTCCGCCTTAATTGTGTCCGGTACAAAATATGCCATTTCCACCGCGTTTGCCAGCACATTTTCTTTGGACTTATCTTCCAGTCTGAAATAGTCCTTTGCATTCAAAATTCCGATCACATTGTCGACCCTGCCATCGCATATGGGATAACGGCTATATCTGGTTCCCCAGATAGTTTCCTTCCACACCTCCACAGAATCCTCCGTATCCAAATAAACCATATCCGTTCTATGGGTCAAAATATCCTCCACCGAAAGGTCATCAAACTCGAACACATTTTGTATAAACACTCTTTCATCCTGGTCAATAGTTCCTTTTTCGCTTCCCACATCTACCATCATACGGATTTCTTCTTCACTCACTTCATCACCATTCATATCCGGGTCTATTTTCAGCAAACGCAAAACACCGTTGGCCGACAATGTCAGAAAACTTACCAATGGTGCAAAAACCTTTGCAATGACATTAATTAACGTTGACAACCCAAGGGCTAATGCCTGTGCCTTCCTCATGGCAATCTGTTTTGGTACAAGCTCCCCAAACACAAGTGTAAAATAGGATAAAATGATTGTGATGAATACAACCGCTATGGTATCCAACACACCAACAGGGATGGTGACCTCCAGGTCTAATAACCAATCCACCAACACCTGGGAAAAATTTTCTGCCGCAAAGGCACTGCCCAGAAAACCGGACAGCGTAATCGCCACCTGAATGGTTGCCAAAAATCTTGCCGGCTCATTTGTCAGTTTTACAAGCCGCAGGGCACGTTTATCTCCCGCCCCTGCCAGCTTGGCAAGTTTATTGTCATTCACGGAAATAACCGCTATTTCCGCACAGGCAAAAACTGCATTTAATCCAATCAGGACCACTTGTAATAAAATCATAAATAAAATCGAATTCTCCAAACTCATTCCTCCATGAAATATGTAATATCCGGGTTAAAAAACACACAAAGGGACATAGTCCGCGCCTACTCCCGTAAGCACAGACTATGTCCCATATAATTAACCACATGATACAACGGAGGGTTGTTACACTTCGCACTGTCTCCTTCGTCCATAATTCCCTATACATTTCTCCTTTCTCACAATATCAGATGTTTATCCTACCAAATACATATGAGAAAGTCTATTAAAAATGTATAAAACCCATCGCGCATATCGCCGTAACCTTGCTAGGCTTTCCGTTTTTTCAATACTCCGGCAATCACAAAGAACACAATTGCCACCACAATATAGATACCGCCAATCATCAAAATGCGGTAGCCGATTGTGGAAACATTTCCATCAATAAAGTTCACAATAACCTGCTCCGCTTTATCACCTGTATCGCCAAGCATTCCCATTAAAACGCTCTTCAATACTATGACAATTCCGCCGGACAATGCAGTAAACGCACCGGATATCACACTTGCAATCCCAACATTCCTAAATGCACGGTTAAGGAATTTTATATAAATCAAAAACTCTAAAACCACAATCACACCTATTGCAATGCCAAGTACCATCACAATCTTTGAAAGCATAGCTATGGCATTCTCTATTGTATTCAGCATACCGGAGATATCATATTCCTTGGTAATGGTTCTGATTTCCTCGTTTACCACACGGTTTACTTCCACAATATATTCGTCTACGGCTTCCTCCATCGCGGGCATTACCACTTCTTCCATCGTAGTCTGCGCTTCTGCTTTTACCGCTTCCATATCAACTTCTTCCACGCTAATAGAAGTAGTTCCATAGTTTTCTTCCACATATCCAAGCACAATACCGGAAATATCAATACCATACTGCGCCTGTAATGACTGGATTGTTGCGTTAGCAGCCAATGTTTCCGCATTAATCTCGCCACCGCCTGCTTCCAACTCACCAAGAACCTGCTCAACCATTCCATCGGATGTTGATTTGATTTCTTCCATGCAAACATCCTTCATGCCGGACAAATCTACATCTTCATCATTCTTAAGTGCTTCTGTCACATTTTCCGTCATTTCCACAAGAACGTCTTCCGTAAGTATGGACTCTGCCATATCACTTACCATGCCGTCCCCTGCATTCACAGTCATTTCTGTGACAATTACTTCCGTGACAGTCTCAAAAAGGTTGGCATTCTTTAACACATCCACCATGTCATTTCCACTAAAAATGGTAGTTTTAAGGCCAAGTAATAATCCTTCTGCCAGCATACTGATTGTCAAAAGGAAGGTCAGGAAAAATCCCAACACCGCAATCCCCGCACCCGCTTTTTTCTTTTGTTCATTCATATCTTATTCCCTCTCATTCTTTTAAAAGTAAGTTGAACAATTTTATTTTATTATACTACCGAATGGTACTTTCGTCCACCTTTCCTTCTTTAAAAAAACCTGCGCAAACTTTTACGTAGCGCAGGTTTATATAACATCTTCTTAAATTAGTTTTCACTGTATATTACAGTCAAATCAGGATGCAACTGTAAAATGGAAGCAGGTACTTCGGGAGTGATGGGACCAAAGAATGCCTTCTCCACGATGTCCTTTTTATTCTTTCCGTTCGCAATGAGAAGTACTTTCTTCGCACTCATAATGCCGCCCATACCCATGGTAACCGCTTTTCTGGGTACATCTGCTTCGGATGCAAAGAAACGGGCATTTGCTTCAATAGTGGAAGGGTCCAGTTCTACCACATGGGTCGCTTTCTCAAAATGAGCATCCGGCTCATTAAAACCGATATGTCCGTCAAGACCAATACCGAGAAGCTGTAAGTCAATACCACCGGACTGTGCAATTAAAGCATCATATGCGTCACACTCTTTCTGAAGATCTGCCGCGCAACCGTTAGGTACGTTTGTTTTTGTTACATCAATGTTGATTTTACTGAACAAATTTGTGTTCATGAAATAACGGTAGCTCTGGTCGTTGTTTACGTCCAGACCAACATACTCATCCAGGTTAATGGAAGAAACTTTTGAGAAATCAACCTCACCGTTTTCATATTTCTCAATCATTTTTGCATAAGTTCCGAGAGGAGAAGAGCCGGTTGCAAGACCAAGTACACAATCCGGTTTCATCACAACCTGGGCACAAATCAGGGCTGCTGCCTTGCTGCTGAGTTCGTCGTAACTGTTAACTTTAATAAAATTCATATTTTTGTCTCCTTACATTCTTTCTTCACGTACCCGTGACATCTATTTATACCCTTTTTACCACTGTTTTTGCATCTTTGACAATACAATCTGCCGGATATACCCCGCGGAGAGCCGTCAGGGGATATACGGAAGTATTCTTTCCGATAACCGTTCCCGGATTAATCACGCTTCCACATCCCACATCTGCACCATCTGCCAAAATGCCGCCGATTTTTCTAAGACCGGTTTCATAATCCTTATCACCATGGATTACAACAGCCTTACCATCAGATTTTAAATTGGAGCAGATTGTACCTGCGCCCGTATGCGCTTTATTTCCCAAAACAGAATCTCCTATATAATTATAATGCGGAATCTGTACTTTATCAAGAAGCACACAATTTTTCAGCTCAGAAGAATTACCGATGACACAGTTTTCACCGGTAATCACACTGCCACGGATAAAAGCACCGGGACGAACCTCTGTACCTGAGCCTATGATTGCCGGTGCCTCAATGGTTGCTGTGGGATAAATCTTTACATTTTCCCCCACTAAAACACCATCTGCAATCAAAGTATATCCATCAATCCCCTTTTCGATTAATGCCATAATATAATTTTTGATTTTGGGAAGCATCTCCCAAGGATATTCGCTCTCTTCGAACAAGTCTACCAGATAATCCGGCTTGGAGCCGTAAAGTTCCTTTGTCTTTACCAATTTATTCAACGCTGTGTCCTCCTTCAACGATTGCTTTTACAATCATTTCTACATATTCCACACATTTGTCCTTTGTTTCACTTTCCACCATGACGCGGATCACCGGTTCGGTTCCGCTTTCCCTAAGAAGTACTCTTCCCTTCTTATTAATGAGTTTTTCCACCTCATCCTTTGCCTTCAGCACTCCGGCATCTGCCAGCACCGCCTTTTTATCCTTAACCCGCACACTTTGCTGGTATTGGGGATAGAACTTAATAGGCTCTGCAAGCTTTGCCAGGGACATCTTGGAATCACAAATTTCTTCCGCCAACATAATGGCGGTCAGGATACCATCACCGGTGGTGGCATATTTTTTCATAATAATGTGCCCGGACTGTTCCCCTCCGATGGCATAATTATTATTTTGCATGCTTTCATAAACAAAACGGTCACCCACCTTGGTTTGAACACATTTAATACCGATTTCCTCCAGACTTGCCACAAATCCGCTGTTGGACATAATAGTGGTTACCACCGTATTGTCGTTCAAGGTGCCCCTCATCTTCATTCTCTTTCCCAGAATGTAAATCATGGCATCTCCATCTACCTCATTGCCGTTTTCATCCACAGCAATACATCGGTCCGCATCACCGTCAAAGGCAAATCCCAGATCCAGATGTTTATCCTTTACCAACTTTTTCAACTTGTCAATATGGGTGGAACCGCAACCTTCGTTCACATTCAAACCATCCGGCTCATCCCCAATCACATAAATCTGGGCACCCAGTGCACTAAATACTGCACCTGCGATATTCCAGGAAGCACCGTTTGCACAGTCCAGACCTATTTTCAATTTTTTATAGGAATTAGACGCCAAAGAGATCAGATATCCGATATAGCGGTTTCTTCCCGCAGAATAATCATGGATACAACCGATTTTGGATTTTTGTGCCAGGGGCAAATCCTCGCCGGTAACTCCCAGGGTTTTTAAGTCGCCATCAATATACGCCTCAATCAAGGCTGCCGTTTCATCATCCAGTTTTTCACCATGGGCATTGATTACCTTGATTCCGTTATCATAATAAGGGTTGTGGGATGCGGTAATCATAATACCGCAGTCAAATTCATCCTTGCGTGTTACATAGGAAACTCCCGGTGTTGTAATAACATGGAGCATATAAGCGTCTGCACCACTGGCTGTTATACCGGCAACAATGGAATACTCCAACATATAGCTGGAACGTCTTGTGTCTTTTCCTATCACGATGCGCGGGCGGTAACCCGGCTTAGTACAACCGGAAAGTTTGGAGGAATAATACCAACCCAGAAACCGTCCCACTCTGTATGCCTGCATAGATGTGAGAGTCACATTTGCCTCTCCACGGAACCCATCCGTACCGAAGTACTTGTTTGCTCTGGGTTCATTTGCCGCTCTACGGTTAATTTCAATTTTATCCAGTAACAGTTCATCTGTAGATACACTGAATATCTCTGCCAGCTGTATCACTTTATCTATCTGTGGAAGTGCCTGATCCATCTCCCATTTGGAAATAGACTGTCTGGAGACACCAAGCATCTCAGCCAGTTGTTCCTGGGAAATATCGGCAGCATTACGCAACTGTATAATCTTCTGTCCGATTGTCATGTGCATTCTCCTCTATTCTACTGCGCACTATCCGATTACGTGCTTCATTATAGCAACATATCTATACTGTTTCAAGCAACTTTAATCATCTTTTTTCGCAACCCCAAGTTGCATTTTAGATAATTTTATATCATATCATCTCTTTTTACAACTGTTTTTATTAAATATATGGTTTTTTTGTAAACTTTTGTTTACACTTTTTCTTGTTCTATGTCGGCCGCTACAACAATTTTCCGAATGACATTAAAGAAAAAGTATACACAAGAGATATTTTTATGAGAGATTAACATACATAAAAGCGGGGACTACTTTCAGGTAGTTCCCCGCTTTCTTTTTCTTCTGATTTAATTATCTTCCACCTGTTTCAGTACCATGTCAATCAGCCTTGCATTGCGGATGGAAAACTCCGGTGTAACATGCTGTTTTTCCAATCCCATAATCGCCCGGTTCATCTGTTCTATTTCCAACAGATAATTCTGTCTTGCCTCAACGGTTTTGGTTACCTCTTTTCCTTCTGTGCGTACCCGATAGGTCAGGCTTCCCTGCTGATTATACTCTACCTCGGAACGGATACTTCCTTTGGAACCATTGATGTATAGACGGTCCCATCTGCAAGGAACCTCGTCCCCCATCATCATTCCCACATTAAAAGAGGCTCTTACCCCATTTTTAAATTTCATAATTCCGGCCGTAAATATATCAACGCCCTCTTCATTATTTTCGCTGCAGGCCTTCACATATACAGGTTCCGAATCCACAAGCGACAAAATCATAGTGGTGCAATAACAACCCAAATCATACATAGCTCCGCCGCCAAGGTCCTTGTGCAACCGGATGTCTTCCTTGTACCCCTTGGTTAAAAATGCGGTTTCTATATAGTTCGGGGTTCCAATAATCCCACTCTCAATTTCTTCCTTTAATGCCTTCACATAGGGACTGTGAAGATAAGCGTAAGCCTCCGCCAAAATCACTCCGTTTTCCTTGGCTGTGGCAAACATTTCCTCTGCTTCTTTTTCATTCAATGCCAAAGGTTTTTCACACAAAACATGCTTCCCTGCTTTTAGCGCCTTTATGACCCAGGGATAATGCAGACTGTTAGGCAAGGGAATATACACCGCCTGTACCTGTTCGTCTTTAAGCAATTCCTCATAATCTGTATACCCTACAGAAAATCCAAACTCTTTTTGGAAACTTTCTACTTTATTTTTATCTCTACCCGCAATGGCATACAGTTCCAGGTCTGCTGCCTCCTTCATGCCGGGTATGGTACATCCTTTTGCAATGGATGCAGTTCCCAAAACACCCCATTTAATACTCATGCTGCCACTCCTTCCCTATGAATCATTTTAATTTCATTATATCATCTTCCGGCAGCTTTTCCAGTCAACATATCTACGACTTTTCAATAGATATTTTATATAAACACCATTGGACTTTTTTAGGGAAATATTTTATAATTTAAGGAGTTGTACATAAAAATTATACACATCATAGGGGGGGTTATGACTAATTATGGAAAGGTTGCTCACCGCAGAGCAAAAAAAGCATTAGGCGTAGTAGACTCACAGGGCGCACCAATCAAAAATGCTACCCTGCAGTTAAAAC
>JAZNGC010000101.1:0-2419 GCA_045589155.1 Lachnospiraceae bacterium | reverse complement strand
AAATTTGAACAGTGCATCCGGCAGATGAATGAAGGAGATAAAGAAGGTCTGCGCCAGGTGTACGAGGAATATATTTCGTATATTTACGGAATTATATTCCAGATGATTGGAAATAAAGAAAATGCGGAAGATATCACCAGTGAGTTTTTTATTAAAATTTGGGAAAAATCTGCATCTTATAAGCCGGGCAGCGGTCATCGTGGCTGGATGGCTACTATTGCGCGCAATATGACCATTGATTTTATTCGTAAATACAAAAGGGAAGAACTCACAGATACTTTTGAAGATACAGCAAAAGAATTTTCCCAGACAAGTTATATAGAAGAGCAGGTGGTTCACCAAAGCTTGATTCAAGAGGCGTTAGAAACGCTGAGTGAGAAAGAAAGGGAAGTCATCCACTTAAAGGTTATGGGTGATATGACCTTGCAAGAGATATCGAAAGCCTTAGGAATCCCTATGGGAACTGTGGCGTGGCGATACCGGGAAGCGGTAAATAAATTGAGGAGGTGCGGATTTGAGCAGGGACTTTAAAATTGAATATGAACAGCATATGAGTAGTCAGACCCCTGATTTGTGGGCCCGCATTGAAGCAAATCTTCCTGCAAAAGAAGTACCTAAAGTGATACCGTTAGAGCAGCGAAAAAGAAACAGCAAACGCTGGATGAATTATGGAATGACGGCGGCAGCAGCTTTACTGATTTGTCTGTTGGCAGTTCCTGTTCTTAGGGGAGCAACTAACGATAAAGCAGAAGCGGCAAACTTTATGGCACGGGACGCAGCATATGATGCAGTGTGTGCGGAAGATGCGGCAGAGGTTGTGGTGGAAGCAGATATGGCTGTCAGTGATGATATGGATGATTATGCAACCGGCGGTGCGGGATATGTGGCAGACGCAGAGAATGGTGCTTATGATGTGGCGTCCGAGGTGGTTGCACAAGAAACTTATGAGATGGCATCTACAACAGTGGAAGATACCACTTTAGATAAGGCAAAAGAAACCGTGACGGCTATGTGGGCAGAAGTGACCATATGGGAAGTGTTTGAAGAAGAAGGCAAGGTTCTTTATAAAGCAGACATTACCGGTCAGGAAGTTGTCCTGGTATTAGGAGAAAAACTGGCAGGGAATGTAACACTGGAGGCTGGCAAGGTGTATCAATTGACACTGGAAGTTGCTGAAGGTGAAGTTTGGGATTATGTGATTGTGGGAATGTAGAGGCAGATGTAAATAGTTTTTGGAAAATATCAAGTACGGAATAGAGCCTCGTGACAAATGGTTTGTCACGAGGCTTTTTGATGTTCGAGTGTGCCTCTAAACCCAATCTGGTCACCTGATGGGTCCGATTTATGGGAAGTTATGTAGCAGTTTAGGCAACTTATGCATCGGACACTTGTGTTAAAAAAATACATATGGTAGGGTATCAAAAGAAGGAGGCGGAACAAGTGAAAATAACAATTAATATAGATGACAATTTACAAGAAACAGAGATTGCGGTTTCCTGCAAGGAACTTACACCTGATATAGAGAGGATAATTGCAACCCTCCGCATGATAAACCAGCAACTACTTGTGGAAAAGGATGATGAAAACATACTGCTGGACGTGGCAAAGATTGCGTACATTGAGACGGTGGAGAGAAAGACCTTTGTGTATACGGAGCAAGCAGTTTATGAATCAAAACTCAAACTGTACGAAATGGAAGAGAGGCTGTGTCAGAGTGGTTTTTTTAGAATCAGCAAGTCCTGCCTGGTACACCTGAAATTTATCCGTTCCATTAAAAATGATGTGGAGAGAAAACTAAGACTGACATTGAAAAATGGTGAACAGATTGTTGTTTCCAGACAGTACGCGGATGATATCAAGAAAAGATTGGGGGTTATTTAAATGATTAAAAGGAGAACAATTTTTGATTTTTTAGGAAATGTATTCATGATATATGGAATTACCGTTTTGGTACTTGTGATGCTTTGCGGATTCGTTGGAGATGAAGCGGTGGAAATATCCAGTATGTTCCGAAGGGGAAACGATGGATTGGCATTGGATACCATGTTTCAATTTTTTTTAATGGTAGTGTTGTTGGTTTCTTATGAGTGGCTGCTTTTGACAGATTTGGTGATTAAAAACTGGACGCTCGTAATTAGGACGATTTGTATGTTTGCTTTAACTATTATCACTGTGGGAATTTTTGCGGCATTGTTTGACTGGTTCCCTGTAAATATGGTTGAAGCTTGGGTGGCATTTTTGTTGAGTTTCTTTGTCTGTGCTACAGTAAGCATTGTGGTTTCCGTTCTAAAAGAAAGAAGTGAAAACAAGAAGTTGCAAGAGGCTCTGGAACATTTGAAAGAGGGCGAAGATTAGATGGTAAGAAAATAAAAAAGGAAGGAGATGTAAGATGGAAAAGGAAGTTATTGCTGAAAAGACA
>JAZNGC010000100.1:0-25666 GCA_045589155.1 Lachnospiraceae bacterium | reverse complement strand
ATTATGAGTATCTTATATAAGGCGCATCCCGATGATGTAAAGCTCATCATGGTGGATCCCAAGGTGGTTGAGCTAAGTGTTTATAACGGTATACCTCATTTGCTGATTCCGGTTGTAACAGATCCCAAGAAGGCTTCTGCTGCATTACACTGGGCAGTAAATGAAATGAATGAACGATATAGGCTTTTTGCGGATTTGAATGTACGTGATATTAAAGGATACAATAAGATTGTCGAATCACAGCGAGAGAGCGGTGATGAATCCGCTCCGGCAAAGTTACCGCAGATTGTTATTATTGTAGACGAGTTGGCAGATCTTATGATGGTAGCTCCCGGCGAGGTGGAAGAATCCATCTGCCGTCTGGCACAGCTTGCGAGAGCTGCCGGTATCCACCTGATTATCGCAACACAAAGACCTTCCGTGGATGTTATTACCGGCTTGATTAAGGCTAATATGCCCAGCCGGGTGGCCTTTAGTGTTTCCAGTGGTGTGGATTCCAGAACCATTCTTGATATGAATGGTGCTGAAAAACTACTTGGTAAAGGTGATATGTTGTTTTATCCTCAGGGCTATACAAAGCCTGTCCGTGTACAGGGTGCCTTTGTTTCTGATGCAGAAGTGGCGGATGTAGTTGATTTCTTGAAGAATCAGACACTGGGCAATACTTATGCAGAAGATATTGAAGAAAAAATAAAGAGTCTTGGCGCTTCCTCAGGTAGTGGTAACGGTTCTTCAGGTGGAGACGCGGGGGATAACCGGGATGAATATTTTGCGGAGGCAGGAAGATTTATTATTGAAAAAGATAAGGCCTCTATCGGCATGTTGCAAAGAATGTTCAAAATCGGATTTAACCGTGCCGCCAGAATCATGGACCAGTTATGTGACTACGGTGTGGTGGGAGAAGAAGAAGGAACAAAACCCAGAAAAGTATTAATGAGTATGGAGCAGTTTGAACAGCTCCTTGAAGAAATATAAAATTAATGGAGATTAAAAGATGAAAACAGATATTCAGATTGCACAGGAAGCGGTAATGCTGCCGATTACAGAAGTTGCGGCTAAAATTGGTATTGAAGCGGACGATTTAGAGTTATACGGAAAATACAAAGCAAAAATCAGTGACGAATACATGAACAGTGTTGCAGGAAATCCGGACGGAAAATTGATTTTAGTTACTGCAATCAACCCTACACCTGCAGGTGAAGGAAAAACTACTGTCAGCGTAGGACTTGGTCAGGCCTTTGGTAAACTTGGCAAAAAAGCAATTATTGCATTGCGTGAGCCTTCTCTTGGTCCTTGTTTTGGTATCAAAGGAGGAGCGGCAGGAGGTGGTTATTCCCAAGTGGTTCCCATGGAAGATTTGAATCTGCATTTCACAGGAGATTTCCACGCAATCACTACTGCAAACAATCTTCTTGCAGCTTTGCTTGACAATCATATCCAGCAGGGAAATGAACTGGGTATTGATCCCAGAGCCGTAGTACAGAAAAGATGTCTGGATTTAAATGACCGTGTACTTCGAAATGTGGTAGTGGGTCTTGGAAACAAATTGGACGGTGTTGTCAGAGAAGATCATTTTGTTATCACCGTGGCTTGTGAAGTCATGGCTATTTTGTGCCTTGCAAATGATATGCAGGATTTGAAGGACAGACTTTCCAAAATTGTTGTAGCATATAATTATGCAGGTCAACCTGTAACTGCAGGAGATTTGAAGGCAGTCGGTGCTATGGCAGCATTGCTTAAAGATGCTCTGAAACCCAATCTTGTACAGACATTAGAACATACTCCGGCTCTGATTCACGGTGGTCCTTTTGCCAATATTGCACATGGATGCAACTCTGTACGTGCCACGAAGACTGCCCTTAAAATGGCAGATTATGTTGTGACGGAAGCCGGCTTTGGTGCTGACCTTGGTGCAGAGAAATTCTTTGACATTAAATGCCGTGCCGCAGGCTTGAAACCGGATGCAGTGGTTTTGGTGGCTACAATCCGTGCTTTAAAATATAACGGAGGAGTGGTAAAAGCAGAATTAAATAATGAAAATCTGGAAGCACTCCAAAAAGGTATTGTAAATCTGGAGAAGCATATTGAGAACATCCAGAAATACGGTGTTCCTGTTGTGGTTACTTTAAATCAGTTTATAACAGATACAGAAGCTGAAATTGCTTTTGTAAAAGAATTCTGTGAAGTGAGAAACTGTGAGTTCGCACTGGCCGAAGTTTGGGCAAAAGGTGGCGAAGGCGGCGTGGCTTTGGCAGAGAAGGTTTTGAAAACTTTAGAAGAAAAAGAAAGTCATTTTGCACCTCTTTATGATGTGGAACTTTCCATTAAAGAGAAAATCGAGACCATTGCCCGTGAGATTTATGGTGCCGGCAGTGTAAGCTTTTCAGCAGCGGCATCCAAACAGATTAAACAACTTGAAAGTCTTGGTTTTGACAAGCTTCCCCTATGTATGGCAAAAACCCAGTATACTTTGTCTGACGATCCTACCCTTTTAGGAAGACCTGTAGGCTTTGAAATGAATATCCGTGAGGTTTATGTTTCTGCCGGAGCCGGTTTTGTAGTAGCATTAACCGGTACAATTATGACTATGCCCGGACTTTCCAAAGAACCGGCTGCTTATAATGTAGATGTAAATGAGGACGGCAAAATCGTAGGCTTGTTCTAAAATAGGATATAGAGGAGTATAGAAATGGCAACATTAATTGATGGTAAGGCAATATCAACTCAGATTAAAGAAGAGTTAAAAGAAAAGGTGGCTGCGTTAAAGGCAGAAGGAAAAGAAGTTACCCTTGCAGTGATTCAGGTAGGAAATGATCCCGCATCCACTGTTTATGTTGGAAACAAGAAAAAAGCATGTGAGTTTATCGGTATCCGTTCCCTGGCTTATGAATTGCCTGAAGAAACCACTGAAAAAGAACTTCTGGACATCATCGCAGATTTAAATGCGAGAGAAGATGTAAATGGTATCTTAGTACAGTTACCTCTTCCGAAGCATATTGATGAAGATAAAGTAATCAAAAAGATAGATACTTCCAAAGATGTAGACGGGTTTCATCCTGCCAGCGTAGGTGCGCTTTGCATTGGACAGAAGGGATATGTTTCCTGTACACCTGCAGGTATTATCCAGCTGCTGAAACGAAGTGGCATTGAGATTGCCGGAAAGGAATGTGTGGTAATCGGAAGAAGTAATATTGTTGGTAAACCCATGTCATTGCTTCTTCTCCGTGAGAATGGTACAGTAACCATTGCCCATTCCAGAACCAAGGATTTAAAAGAGGTTACAAAGCGGGCAGACATCCTTGTTGTTGCAGTTGGAAAACCGAAAATGATTACAAGAGAATATGTTAAAGAAGGTGCCGTTGTAATTGATGTGGGTATTCACAGAAATGCGGATAACAAACTTTGCGGCGATGTGGATTTTGCAGATGTAGAACCCGTTTGTAGTGCAATTACCCCTGTTCCGGGCGGTGTTGGTCCTATGACAATCGCTATGCTTATGAGCAACTGTGTGGAGTCTGTTTTATGAAATGTCCGAATTGCGGAGAAGAAATAAAAGAAGGATATCTTTATTGCGAAAAATGCGGTGAAGATATACATATCGTTCCGGATTTCGAACCGGAATTAGAATTGTCTCTTATACAGTCTGTAGGAGAAATCTTAGACGAAGAAGAAAAAGAACGGGAAGCGGAAAGACAACGGCTTTTGGAGAGAAAGAAAAAACTTCAAAAGTTGATGAAATTCGGTGTCTTGGCCGTAATAACCGGCGTCCTTTTGATTTCTTGTTTTTTTGCGGTCAAATTTGTGAAAAAGGCGTTTTCAAATTCCTATGAGTACCAGATAGAAAATGCCTATGTCTGTATAAGTGAGGGAAAAATCGAAGAGGCGTTGCCCTATTTAAAGCGTGCATTAGAACTAAATCCCGAAGACATGACAGCAAAATTAGAACTGGCTGAAGTTTATAGAATTTTACAAGGTGAAATGTCTTATGTGGATGTACTGAAAGAGGTTGCATATTGCGAAGTTTCTTCAGAACAGGAAGTGGAAACAGCATACAGAAAACTTGTTTCTTTCTATGTTTCAAAGGAGAATTTTGAGACCGTAAATGCTCTTTTAAAAGATTGTTCCGTTGAGAGTGTTTTAAAGGAAAATCAAAAATATATAGCTAAGATGCCTTTTTATAGTTTTGAAGAAGGTGTTTATGAAGAGATTATTCCTCTTAAACTTTCAGCAAATACTTCCGGCACAATTTATTATACTTTAGATGGTTCCGTACCGGATGAGAACAGTGAAAAATATGAATCGCCTATTTTTTTGGATACCGGTTCCCATACGGTTTCTGCGGTTTTTGTAAACAATTACGGAGTTGCCAGTGATGTTTCAACAAAGAATTATGTGATTGAAATCCAAAGACCTGCCGCACCGGAAATATCTGTTTATAGCGGACAATATAATAAACCGGTTTCTATCACGGTTGATGTTATGGAGGGCTGCCGAGTGTTCTATACCACAGACGGCAGTTTCCCTACAGAACAGTCCAAGGAATACACGGAGCCAATCCCTATGCCCCTCGGAAAAAGTCACTTTAAATTTGTGGCTTATAACGATGAAGGCATTGACAGTGAGATGACAAGCCGTGATTATAAGCTTGACATTGATACTGAGGTGTCTGTGGAAGAAGCCTGTCAGGCTGTGGTGGATTTGATGCTGCAATTTGGGAAAATATATAATTCTCTAGGCGAAAGTTTTCTGGTGCCCGGAAAATATTCGTATATTTTTCAATATCCACTTGCAGTGGAAGGTAAAGGGGATTATTATGTAATAATTGAGGTTTATGAAGATGAAGCCGGCATAACCACACCGACGGGAGCGTCATATGCAGTGAATATTTATAATGAAACTGTGTATAAATTTACAAATAATAAGGGGAATTACCTTATAGAAGGTTTCTGATAAATTATTAACGAGAAAGGGTTATTCACAATGTACGAGATACTGAGAGCAGAAGAATTAACCGCTAACATTTATTTGATGGAAGTGGAAGCAAAGAGAGTGGCAAAGTCCTGTAATCCCGGACAGTTTGTCATTGTCAGAATGGATGAAAACGGGGAGAGAATTCCTCTGACCATCTGCGATTACAACAGGGAGAAAGGAACGGTCACAATTGTTTTCCAGATTGTTGGAGCAGGAACACAGATGATGTCTTCTTTAAAAGCAGGAGACTGTTTCCATGATTTTGTAGGTCCTTTGGGGCAGGCATCTGAGTTTGTAAACGAGGATTTGGATGAATTAAAGAAAAAGAATATCATTTTCGTAGCAGGTGGTGTTGGAACAGCTCCTGTTTATCCTCAGGTAAAATGGCTTCATGAAAAAGGAATCGCAGCTGATGTTATTGTAGGTGCAAAGACAAAGGATCTGCTTATTCTTGAAAAAGAGATGGAAGCTGTTGCAGGAAATCTTTATGTTACAACCGATGACGGCTCTTACGGAAGAAGCGGTATGGTAACCAAAACCCTGCAGGATTTAGTAGATGAAGGAAAAAAATATGATGTTTGTGTAGCTATCGGACCTATGATTATGATGAAATTTGTCTGCAAGCTCACAAAAGAACTTGGAATTCCTACCATTGTCAGCCTGAATCCCATTATGGTTGATGGAACAGGTATGTGCGGTGCATGTCGAGTTACAGTTGGCGGAAAAGTTAAATTCGCATGTGTTGACGGTCCGGAATTTAACGGACACGAGGTTGATTTTGACGAGGCAATGAAACGTCAGCAGATTTATAAGACAGAAGAAGGCCGTGCTTTCCTGAAAGCAAAGGAAGGCGACACCCATCATGGTGGATGCGGAAATTGTAATTAAGACCGGGATAATGGAGGAGACATAAAAAATGGACGTATTAAATAGAGTACCGGTTCGTGAACAGGATGCAAAAGAGCGTGCCACGAACTTTAAAGAAGTATGTTTGGGATATAATGAAGAGGAGGCAGTTGCAGAGGCAAACAGATGTATCGGCTGTAAGAATGCACAGTGCGTAAAGGGTTGTCCTGTTGCAATTGATATCCCCGGCTTTATCGGAAAAGTAAAAGAAGGAAATATGGAAGAGGCATACCAGATCATCAGTGAGGCTTCTGCACTTCCCGCTGTTTGTGGACGAGTATGTCCCCAGGAAAGCCAGTGTGAGGGCAAGTGTATCAGAGGCATAAAGGGTGATCCGGTTTCCATTGGTAAACTGGAGCGTTTTGTAGCTGACTGGGCAAGAGAAAACGGAATCAAACCCGAAGGCGCAAAAGAAAAGAAAGGCAAAAAAGTTGCTGTTATCGGTTCCGGTCCTGCTGGTCTTACCTGTGCAGGTGACCTTGCAAAAATGGGCTATGATGTAACCATTTTTGAGGCCCTTCATGAGGCAGGCGGTGTGCTTGTATATGGTATTCCGGAATTCCGTCTTCCTAAAACAGATGTAGTTGCTAAGGAAATCGAGAACGTAAAAGCTTTGGGCGTTACCATTGAAACAAACGTTGTGGTAGGTAAATCTGTAACCATTGATGAATTGATGGATGAAGAAGGATTTGCAGCTGTATTTATCGGTTCCGGTGCAGGTCTTCCTAAATTTATGGGAATTCCCGGTGAAAATGCAAACGGTGTATTCTCTGCAAATGAGTATTTGACAAGAAGTAATCTGATGAAAGCTTTTGATGAGAACTCCACAACTCCTATTATGAGAGGTAAAAAAGTAGCTGTTGTAGGTGGCGGTAACGTTGCCATGGATGCTGCGAGAACAGCCCTTAGACTTGGTGCAGAGGTACATATCGTATACCGTAGAAGTGAAGAAGAACTTCCTGCAAGAGTGGAAGAAGTACATCACGCGAAAGAAGAAGGCATTATTTTTGATTTGCTTACCAACCCTACAGAAATTCTTTCTGACGAAAACGGCTGGGTAAGCGGAATTAAATGTATCAAAATGGAACTTGGAGAGCCTGATGAGTCCGGCAGAAGAAGACCGGTTGAAGTGGCAGATTCTGAGTTTACAATTGATGTTGATACAGTAATCATGTCCCTTGGTACATCCCCTAATCCTCTTATTTCTTCTACAACAGAAGGATTAGAGGTAAATAAATGGAAATGTATTGTTGCAGATGAAGCAAACGGTAAAACAACAAAAGAAGGCGTTTATGCCGGTGGTGATGCTGTAACAGGTGCGGCAACGGTTATTCTTGCTATGGGTGCAGGAAAGGCTGCTGCAAAAGGTATTGATGAATATTTAAGCAATAAATAACAAATACGTTTTTACACAAAGGAGGAGCTTAAGATGCCCTGGTGTCCTAAATGCAAAAATGAGTATAAAGAAGGCGTTCTGGTTTGTACGGATTGTGGTACAGAATTGGTTGAGAAGGAAAATTCCGGCTTAATTCCCGTGCTTTTTGGTAAAGAGGAAGAAATGACACTTTTAAAGGATTTTCTTGTTTACAGTAAGATTGATTCTGCTTGTATAAGAGAGTCTGATGAAGAAGGTTTCTTTGAACTGCTTGTTGATGAAGCAGAAGAAAAGACTGCGAAAAAGCTTGCCATGATGTTTATACAGCAAAAAACCATGGAAAGAATGGAGAATAATGCTGAAGAGACACCGGAAGAAAACAAACCCGGAGTGTATGAGGACAGTGCCCAAAAGGCAGAAGACAACAAATCATCAGCTATTACATTGCTTGGTGTGGGTATTTTGGGTATGGCATTTATTGTTTTGGCGGCAACAGATGTTATTCCCTTAAATCTCAGTCTTTCCTCAGCATACATGATCTATGGTGTCATGAGTGCGTTATTTATTCTCTTTATTGTAATGGGCGTAGTTTCTATGAGAAGCTCTAAAATCTTTGCAAAAAAAGCGGAATCTGAGAACTCATTACGCAGCACTATTGAAGAATGGTGTTTAACCAATCTTGATGCAAAAGAACTGGACAGTAAGATTTTTGGAGGAAACGCAGACTCCGTACCGGATGAGATGAAATATTTTAGCCGTGCAGCGGCTTTAAAACAGATTATCAGCAATCAGTTTTTAAATCTGGATGCTCAGTTTTTAGATTATTTTGTGGATGAGATTTACGGAGATATTTTCGAGAATGAAGATTGATATCGTATGCGTTGGCAAAATTAAAGAAAAATTTTATCGGGATGCCATAGAGGAATATGCAAAACGTCTGAGCAAGTATTGTAAACTTGATATTATCGAAGTGGATGATGAAAAAACTCCTGATAAAGCAAGTGAATCTGTGGAAGACCAGATAAAACTGAAAGAAGCGCAGAGAATTTTATCCAAAATAAAAGATGACTCCTGTGTAATCACATTGGAAATTCTTGGTAAAAAGCTTGATTCCCCGGGGTTTGCCAAAATGATTGATCAAATTGGGTTAGGTGGCAAAAGTCATATCCAGTTTGTGATAGGTGGTTCCTTAGGACTTCATTCATCTGTGTCTAAGAGAGCAGACAGACATATCAGTTTTTCTGATATGACGTTTCCGCATCAGTTAATGCGGGTTATTTTGCTGGAACAAATCTATCGTGGATATCGGATTATAAGTAATGAACCGTATCACAAATAAGCAAGAAAAAAGGTGGCATGTTTGCTACCTTTTTTCTTGCTTTTACTTAAGATGATATGATACTATTTATATAATATGATATGTTAAGGAGTGGAGAATAATGTCTAACAATGAAAGTTTTGTAAATCAATTGAGAAATATGAATCAAATTGAACCATATTTAGAAGAAAGATTCAGAGCTGCATGTAGAAGATTTAAAGAAGAATGTGTACAAGCTGCTAGACAAGGCAAAACTTCAATTTCCACAAAAGCAAAATATTGGGATTCCTATAATGATGAATTTGTTAATATAAGATTTCGTGCTACTAATGATATTCCGGAGCCCCAAAAAGAGATTACTTGGATATTAAATGCATTTAATGATTTTTTAAAAGCAGAAAATTTTACATATATAAATGTCAAGAAACACGAAGAAATACGATATGCAACGAAGAGAATATATAAGAAAAAGGGGTTTTGGGCTTCTTTAACTGATAGCGGCGAAGAAGTAACAGATTATAATGAATGGAAAAAAACAATTGAAATTATTCTTGAGGTTAAATGGTAAGGAGAATTATATCACGAGCAAGACAGAAAAGGGTGGCAAACATGCCACCCTTTTGTATATTATCTTGTAGTTTTCTTATTTATTAAAAAACAGTGAAATTTGTCGGAAATACTGGCATAGTGATGATATTGGTGGTAAAATTAATTTTAATTAGTACTTTAGGCTTATTTTGTGTGTGATATGTGAGAGGTATATAATGAGTGGATTTGTTGAATTTAAGAATGTCCGAAAAGTATATAAAACAGGAGAAGTGGAAATCGAAGCACTTCATGATGTGAATTTTGAAATTGAAAAAGGAGAATTTTGTGTGATTGTGGGTGCCTCCGGTGCCGGAAAAACCACAATATTAAACATCCTGGGAGGAATGGATACTTTAACTTCGGGAAAAGTCCTTTTGGATGGACAGGAGGTCTCTAAATATAACAAAAAACAGCTGACATCATACAGACGTTTTGATGTAGGATTTGTATTCCAGTTTTATAACCTGGTACAAAATCTGACTGCTTTGGAAAATGTGGAGCTTGCTGCACAAATTTGTAAAGAACCATTGCCTGCTGCAGAGGTGTTAAAAGAGGTTGGTCTGGAAAACAGGCTTTCTAATTTCCCGGCCCAGCTGTCCGGTGGTGAACAGCAGAGGGTAGCAATTGCAAGAGCCCTTGCCAAAAATCCAAAGCTTCTATTATGTGATGAACCCACAGGTGCATTGGATTACAAAACCGGAAAAGCTGTTTTGAAATTATTACAGGATACTTGCAGAAATACCGGAAAAACCGTTATCGTAATCACCCACAACCAGGCCCTTACCGCCATGGCGGACCGGATTATTACGGTAAAAAGCGGAACTGTTGTTGATATGGTTAAAAATGATCATATTGTAGACATAGACGAAATAGAGTGGTAAGAGGTAACGTGATGATTAAAAAGACAACCCTCAGAGAAATCAGGCAAAGCCTGGGACGTTATCTTGCCATTATGGCGATTATTGCTCTTGGCGTAGGTATTTTTGGCGGATTAAAAAATACGAAGCCGTCTATGCAGGAAACAACCCAGCAGTATTTGAACAATATGGAATTTTATGATTACCGGCTGATTTCCACCATCGGCTTTGAACAAAAGGATGTGGATTTTTTTCACAAACAAGACGGTGTTGAGAATGCAGAAGGTGCATATTCCTTTGATATTTTAGTGTTGGACGACAATGCCAATGAGAGTGTGCTAAAGGCACATTCCATTTCAGAGAATATAAACAAAATTCAAGTGGTGGCAGGAAGACTTCCGGAAAATGATACAGAGTGTGTGGTGGATGCACTTTATTTTTCAAAAGATAAAATAGGCAGTAAAATTGTGTTAAGTAAGAATAATTCGGAAGATGATTTAGATGTATTTAAACACAGTGAGTATACCATTGTAGGTACGGCACAATCTTCCCTTTACATTCAGTTTGAACGTGGTAACACCTCTCTTGGTAACGGTAAAATCGGTGCATTTATATATTTGCTGCCGGAAGGGTTTAACAGTGATTATTATACAGAAGTGTATGTAAAGTTTAATGAAGATTTTGAACTTTATAGCGACGAATATGATGTTTTTCTTGAAGAAAAGGAAGTTGTTTGGGAGAAACTTCTGGATAAGAGTGCAAAAGACCGATTTGAGGAAATTTGGGATGAAGCCTGGAGTGAAATCGCAGAAGCAGAGGAAGAACTGGCATCCGAAAAAGCAGATGCTCTGGCAGAATTAGAAGATGCAAAAGGAGACTTAGAAGAGGCCTATAAGGAGCTTACGGACGCCGAGAAGGAAATTGCCGATGGAGAAATAGAAATCCTGGACGGCAAACAGGAAATTCTGGATGGTAAAAAAGAAATCGAAGATGCAAAGTCTACTATTGCAGAAAATGAAAAGAAGCTGAAAGATGCAGAAGCAGAGCTTATTGAGAATGAACAACTTTTAGTTGAAGAAGAAGTTAAGTTAACGGATGCAATAAATAAGTTCAATGCTTCTTACAAAGACTTTGAAAAGAAAAAACAGGATTTGCTATCCAATGAAGCCACTCTGATAGCGCAGCGTGGGCAGATAGAAAGCGGACTTTTACTTCTGGAAGAGGAAGAAAATAAGTTAAATCAGACTGAAAATACAATCAATATGGCAATTCTTGCAGGGTACAAGTCAGAAAGTGATCCGGATATTATTGCAGCAAGAGCAGAGATAGCCGCAGGAAGAAAAGTGATTGCTTCTAAAAAGCAGGAAGCAAATGCAGGCCTGATACTGGTACAGGGATATCTTGATGATATTGCTGCAGGAAAAGTCCAACTTTCCTATGGGGAATCTCAGATAAAAGATGCCAATGCACAAATCCAGGACGGACAAAATAAACTGTTTGATGCACGGAAGCAATTGGAAGATGGAAAAAAAGAAATTGCAGACGGATATGCAGAACTCGCAAGGGCCAGAGAAGAACTGAAAGATGCAGAAAAGGAATTGTCACAAGCTCAACTTGATATCACTGAAGGCGAAAATGATATAGCCGAAGCGAAAGAGGAACTTGCCGATGGTTGGAAAAAATATTATGACGGCTTGGCGGAGTATGAAGATGGCTTAAACGAATTTGAAACAGAAATTAGCGATGCAGAAGAAGAGATAGCCAATGCAAAACAGGATATAAATGATTTAGAAGAACCTTCCACTTATGTGCTTGGAAGAGATACAAACGTTGGATATGTCTGCTTTGAGAGTGATTCTGCAATCGTAGAAGGAATTGCAGGTATTTTTCCGGCATTTTTCTTCCTTGTAGCCGCGCTGGTATGTATGACTACCATGAACCGCATGATTGAGGAACAAAGAACACAGATTGGTGTGTTAAAGGCACTGGGATATGGGGAATGGACCATTATGAACAAGTATCTGTTCTATTCCGGAAGTGCCGCTTTTGTAGGTTGTGTGGGCGGTTTTTTTGCCGGCACGTATGTCTTACCAAAAATTATTTGGTTTGCATATAAAATCATGTATAGTGTGGCACCCTTGGAGTATGTTTTTGACCTGCCCATGGCGATGCTCTGTCTTTTTGCCTCTCTTTTATGTTCAATGGGAACCACTTGGATTTCCTGCAAAAATGAGCTTTCAGAGGTATCTGCACAACTCATGCGTCCCAAAGCTCCGAAAGCGGGCAAAAGAGTGTGGTTGGAGCACATTCCTTTTGTTTGGAACCGTTTAAAATTCCTTCATAAAGTGTCTATCCGCAACATATTCCGGTATAAAAAACGATTTTTCATGATGATTATCGGAATCAGCGGATGTACGGCGCTTTTAGTAGTTGGCTTTGGCCTTCGTGATTCCATTACTGCCATCGCCGGAAAACAATATGGCGAAATACAAAAATATGATTTGGGGATTGTTTTTGGTGAGCCCTTATCTGATGAAACAAAACAGGATTTTGAAAATATAACGGAGCATACTGCGAAAGAATATACGTATGCAGCAGAAATATCCGTTGATTTTTGTGTGGAAGATAAGAGTAAAGGTGTCAGTCTCATCATTATGGAAGATCCGGATGTGATTGAGAATTATATTTCTTTACACACAAACGAGAAGGAGAAAGTACCATATCCGGAAAAAGGAGAAGTAGTTATCTGCCGTAAATTATCGGAGCTTTTCAATCTGGATATAGGGGATGAAGTCTATCTTAGGGATTCTGATATGAATCGCATCCCTGTAAAAATCAGCGGTATTTTTGAGAACTTTATGTTTAATTATGTTTATATTAGTACAGAAACCTATAAGGATACTTTGGGAACAGAACCTGAATTTAAAAGTATTTTCATGAATTTGAAGGAAGATGGGGATGCATATGAGACTTCGGCTGCATTAATATCCATGTCTGATGTGTCCATGGTTACGGTAAATGCAGATATGCAGGGACGTTTTGAATCTATGATGAGCAGTCTGGATTATATTGTTTATACCATTATCATATGTGCAGGTGCTCTTGCATTCATTGTTCTTTATAATCTGACCAATATAAACATAACGGAACGTATCAGGGAAATTGCAACCATTAAAGTGCTCGGTTTTAATAAAAAGGAAACGGCATCTTATGTTTTCCGGGAGAATACTGTTTTGACCTTTATTGGTGCAATTGTTGGACTGTTTCTTGGCAATCTTTTACATCGTTTTATCATGTCAAAGATAGTGGTTGACATGGTGTTCTTTGATGTGCATATTGAAAATAAGAGTTATCTGTTCAGTTTCCTTTTGACACTTTTGTTCTCTTTATTGATTAATCGTTTGATGAGTGGTAAATTAGAGAAAATAAACATGGCTGAATCCTTGAAATCAGTGGATTAAACAGGGAAAAGCAAACGTAAAAGGGGTAGCGTTATGAGAATGTATGATTTGATTCTGAAAAAAAGAAATGGTGGAATTTTAGAAAAAGCAGAGATAGAGTACATGATCCGGGAATATACCAACGGGAATATACCGGATTATCAGATGTCTGCTATGACAATGGCGATCTATTTTCAAGGCATGAACGAAGAAGAGACTCTTTGGCTTACCATGGCCATGGCAAATAGTGGCCAGATGCTTGATTTGTCTGCCATCAAGGGAGTTAAGGTAGATAAGCATAGTACAGGTGGTGTAGGAGACAAGACATCTTTGGCACTTATTCCCATGGTCAGTGCCTGTGGTATTCCTGTGGCAAAAATGAGTGGGAGAGGTCTTGGACATACCGGAGGAACCATAGATAAACTGGAAAGTTTCAAAGGATTTTCAACCGCAATTTCCGGTGAGCAGTTTATTCATCAGGTAAATGATATCGGAATTTCAATTATGGGACAGACTGCTGATTTAGCTCCCGCTGATAAAAAATTATATGCACTCCGTGATGTTACGGCAACGGTTGACAATATGTCACTGATTGCCAGTTCCATTATGAGTAAAAAACTGGCGGCAGGAGCAGATGCTATTGTTTTGGATGTTAAAACCGGTAGCGGCGCATTTATGAAAACAGAAGAAGATTCTTTTGCTTTGGCTAATGCTATGGTAAAAATCGGAAACGGAGCCGGCAGAAAAACCATCGCTGTTATATCGGATATGGACCAGCCCTTAGGATTTGCAGTGGGAAATGCACTGGAAGTAAAAGAAGCCATTGATACCTTAATGGGAAACGGACCGGATGATTTTACAGAACTTTGTATGAACCTGGGAGCCCAAATGTTGATTTGCGGTGGGATTTGCAGGGAAGAAAATCAGGCAATAGAAATGTTGAAAAAAGTTATTTCAGACGGCAGTGCATTAAGAAAACTGGCAAGTTTTGTGGAAGCGCAAGGGGGAGACAGTGCGGCAGTATATGATACGTCTCTTTTGCCAAAGGCCGGCATGCAACAGGAAATTTTAGCCCCCCAAAGTGGTTATATCCGTAAAATTATTTGTGATGAAATCGGAATTTGTTCCCTGATTTTAGGCGGTGGACGGGAGACAAAGGAAAGTGAAATCGATTTGTCAGTAGGCTTTGTATTATGTAAAAAAGCAGGTGATTTTGTGAAGGAAGGAGATGTCCTTGCGATCATGCATGGAAATGACCGGGTGAAGATGGAACTTGCCCAAAAACGTTTCCTTGCCGCTTATGAGTATTCGGATGAGAAAGTACCGAAACTTCCCCTTATTAAGGGTATCATATCGAAATAAACAGAATATAATGTTCTATGAGAAAAGACAATGAAAGAACAGAAAACAAAAAATTCGGAAGAGAACGATTGGTTTCGTCCTTAAAGTTACCCGGAGATGTTTTAATGGGCGATTCGATAGTAACCTTGACGGGAAATAAGGAAGCCTGGATTGAAAATTATAGGGGGATTATCGAATATACAGAAACTCTCATTTTGCTTCAGGGGAAAAATTGTCAAATTTGCTTTGAAGGAACCGGACTTTCCATCAATTACTATACTAATGAAGATATGAAAATTTGCGGTAATATAAAAAGCGTATCATATCAGTAACAGATAGTAAAAGAAAGGCGGTACAATATCCATGATTGCATTGTTTCGATACATCAAAGGATATGTGAGCATAAAGGTAGACGGATTCTTTCCGGAGCGATTTATAAATCTTTGTGGAAATAAAAACATATTACTATGGGATATTCAAAAAAATGATGAAGTCTATTTTATGAAGCTTTCCGTAAAAGATTTCTTTAAACTTCGTCCCATTGTAAAAAAGACAAAAACAAAGGTGGCCGTTTTGCATAAATTCGGACTACCTTTTTTTGTTCCAAAGGTTTTAGCCAGAAAGATGTTTGTATTTGGATTTTTGCTCGCACTTGTTTTTTGGGCAGCATCTTCCCTTTTTGTGTGGGAGATTACCGTGACCGGTAATCATAGTATAACAGAGGATAAGTTAAAAGCATTTCTGGTAGAAAGAGATGTACGTGTGGGAATGTTGAAGAAAGATTTGGATATCGAATTTTTAGAAAAAGAAATGCGGAAGAATTTTGATATTATTACATGGACCTCTGCAAAACTTGTGGGAACGAAACTGCAAATAACAGTCAAGGAAAATTTCCTTTATAAAACACAACAGGATACAACCAACGAAATCATAAGTGATTTGTATGCCAATGTGGAAGGGAAAGTTGTATCAATGATTGTAAGGAGTGGCGTTCCCCTGGTGACAATCGGACAAGAGATTTCTCCCGGAGATATACTTGTAACAGGTAACATACCTATTTACAATGAAGACGGGACCGTACGTAAATATACACAAGTGCGTGCTGATGCAGATATATACGCACAATATGATTTGCCGGTAAATGAAAGTATTCCTTATATCTACATAAATAAAGAATACACAGGAAGAGAAAAGAAACAATATTATGTAGGATGGAATGATAAAATCTTAAGATTTTCATTTGGCAAAAATTCATATTGTTATTATGATGTGTTAACCTCGCAAAACAAAGTTACTTTACTTCCGGATTTATATTTGCCATTGATTTTTGGCAGTATAAATTATCGTGAATATGTAAAAGTGGAGCATAGCTACTCTTTAGATGAGGCAGAGAAAATTTTGTCGGAGAAATATGCAAAAATTATTGAAGGTTTAGAGGAAAAAGGGGTACAAATTATTGAAAAAAATGTTAGAATAGATACTGTAAACGGAAAATGGGTTTTAATAGGTTCGTTAAAGATTCAAGATAAGATTGGAACGGAGATTTTTATTACCCCTTAGACAAAAATCATGCTTAAGGAATTAGTAAAATGAGTGAAATTACTTATACCATGGCCATGTCCGTGGAACATATGCAAAATATATTTGGTGCCAGGGATGCCTATATACAAAAATTAGAAAAAGATTTAGATGTGATGATTGTAGATAGGGATGGCGCAGTAAAAATTACCGGTAATGAAAAAAACGTAAAGAAAGCAGTTAGTATACTTTCCCAGCTTACAGAAATTTCCAGGCGTGGGAATGAGATAGAGGAGCAGAGTGTGAATTACGCAATAGAAATGGGAAAAGAAGAAAAAGAAGAAATATTGACAGAAATTGATGGAGATGTAATTTGTCATACCATCAGCGGTAAGCCGATTAAGCCTAAGACCTTGGGTCAAAAACAATACGTGGATGCTATCCGGAAAAATATGATTGTTTTTGGTCTGGGTCCTGCCGGAACCGGAAAAACCTATCTGGCCATGGCGATGGCTATTACGGCATTTAAAAATGATGAGGTGAGCCGTATTATTTTAACCCGTCCCGCTATAGAGGCCGGTGAAAAATTGGGATTTTTGCCCGGAGACCTTCAGAGCAAGGTAGATCCTTATTTGCGTCCCCTTTATGATGCATTGTATCAGATTATGGGAGCGGAAAATTTCCAGAAAAACATGGAAAAAGGCTTGATTGAAGTAGCACCGCTTGCATATATGAGGGGACGAACTTTAGATAATGCTTATATCATTTTGGATGAGGCACAAAATACAACACCGGCCCAGATGAAGATGTTTTTAACCCGTATCGGTTTTGGTTCCAAAGTAATCATCACCGGTGATGCATCCCAAAAAGACCTTGCTCCGGGAACCGTATCCGGTTTGGATGTTGCAACAAAAGTATTATCCCGTATCGATGATATTGCATTTTGTAATTTTACAAACAAAGATGTTGTAAGACATCCTCTGGTGCAGAAGATTGTTAAGGCCTATGAAGCATATGAGACTAAGGAAAAGAAGAGCAGGGGACAAAATGGAAAAAAACGTTAAAAAGAAGCCTTTTTTTGCATTGGCTGTTTTATTATTCATATTGACCGGAGCAGTCACTTATGCTGCGGGCTATTTAAAGGGATTAGACACCACACATCTGATAAGCTACACAGTTCTTATTTTAATGGGAACTTTTGCAGTTTTATTTTTGCATGCATTCAGTAGGGACAAGCAACTATATGATTACAATAACGAAGAACATTTTGGCAGATTCTTATTTCTGTGGATATTATCTCTTGCAATCATTGTGGCCTGCCTATATTTACCTGTTGCAGGTTGGCCGTTTTTAGTGATTTATCTCTGGTTTGCACTGTTTAGCAATATCATAATCGGCATTACATCCGGTTCCGTATTTGTACTTATGGCTGTCTTGCTTACCGGTGAAAGTGTTCCGGTTTTTGTGTTGTATTTTACATGCGGAATCATTTGCGCAAGCCTGTTCTATAAATTAGACCAAAATTATAAGATTTTCATTCCTCTTTTGGTATCTGTTATGTGTTTGTTTATGGGCTTGACAGCAGGCGTGGTATTGTACGAGAACCGGAAATTAGACTTGGAATTATTTATCATTCCTTTCATTAATGTGGTTGTCAGTCTTATTTTGATGCTGGCTGTTTTAAAGAGCTTCTCCAGTGTGATTATCTATCGTTACCGAGGGAAATATTTGGAGATTAACGATCAGGAATTTCCACTTCAAATACAGTTGAAAAGTGAACATAGGAATAAATATTATCAATCGATTCATACAGCCTATTTTTGTGACAGAATAGCTTCCAAGTTAAAATTAAATGCAGAGGCAGCAAAAGCGTCAGGTTATTATTTTCACATAAGTGCTTTGAAGGGCAATGAAAACTGGGAAGAAACAAAACTTATTTGCGAAGAATATGAGTTTCCACCGGAGGTACATAAAATATTGCAAGAGGCCCTGGATGGAAAAACGCCAATCAGTTCAAAAGAAGCTGCAGTTTTGATTTTGAGCGAAAGTGTTATTTCCGCTATTCTTTATATGTTTGAAAAACATCTGGATACGAAACCTGATTATGACCAGGTGGTTGACGCGGTTTTTAAATCCAAATTAAAAAGTGGTGTATTTTCAAAATGTTGCCTGACCTTGGAAGAAATTGCTGTTATGGAAAAAGTATTTAAGGAGGAGAAATTATACTATGACTTTTTACGTTGAAAATGAAACAAGTATAGAATTTTCTTTTCAAGTGGAAGATTTGGTTAGTAAGGTTGCATCTCAAATTCTAGACACAGAGAATTGTCCGTATGAAGTGCAAATAAATGTGTTAATCACGGATAACGAAGGAATCAGGGAATATAATGCAAATTATCGTAACATTGACAGGGAAACAGATGTGCTTTCATTTCCCAATGTGGATTATGAAATGCCTTCTGATTTTGATGATTTAGAGGAAACAGCAGCGGATTATTTTGATCCGGACAGTGGCGAGTTGATTCTTGGGGATATTATTCTTTCTGCTGAAAAAATAATAGAACAAGCAGAGAGTTATAATCATAGTATTTACAGGGAATTTGCCTTTTTGGTAGCACATAGCATGTTACATTTGTGTGGCTACGACCATATGGAAGAAGATGAAGCAAAGATAATGGAGTCAAAACAGGAGACAGCTCTTACCGCTCTTGGAATTACAAGAGATATATAAGAACAAAGGTGACAAAAGATGAACCAAACGGAAATCAAAAGAAAACAAATTTTAATAATAATATTTTTAGTGGTTATCATTGGTCTCATGTGGTTTTTAAGACAAATGGGTGCGAATGGTAGTGGCTATTTTATCATTTGTTTACAACTGTGTCTTTTACCCATTGGAAGTTTTATGGTTTTCTTTCCGCAGGTGATGGAAAAATTAATTCGGAGCCGTATGAGTAAGGGCCAATATAGAAATGCAGAAAAAGTTTGGAAGGGAGCCGTTCTTTACGGTGTATTCATAGGGATTTTTTCAGCAATCATTTTGTTTGGATTAAGTGAATTTTTTTCTGTGAAAATTCTCGGCATTCCCAATAGTTTATTTGGATTCCGGTTTCTTATTCCGGCTGTTGCCTTTGTTTGTTTTTCTTTTGTTTTAAAAGGATATTTCCAAGGAATTGGCAGTGGGTTGCCTACCGTTCTTTCAGATATTATTTTTTATGCTTTTTCAGGTTGCATAGCATATTGGATTATGAGTGAACTGAAAGATTATGGTTTGAAAGTATCGGGTTTATTACATAACGATGATTTTAATGCTATGTATGCAAACGCAGGAGCCTCTATCGGTGTTCTTTTAGGAAGTTTTATTACAATGATATTTTTGATCGTTTTGTTTTTGTTTACAGATAGAACAAAAAGAAAACATTTTAGAACCGGTATGAAAATGACAGAAGATTTTCCTTATATTTTCCGTTTGCTTGGATTATCTATGTTACCTTATATTTTAGTGGGAATTTGTGTTAATATTCCTGCCTTTGTTGATTTGATTTATCTTCGGACAGCCGGAGATGGAAATTTGAACTTTGTTGCACAATATGCTGCTTTATTTATGGATAAAGGATTTTTGATTTTTCTATTAATAGCACTGATTCTTCCCGGAGTAATCAGTTTGGCAGGGAAATATGTGACCTTCATTCAAAAAGAGGAATATAAACATGCCAGGGACTGTATGCATGCTTCTTTTGTTTGGATTTTCATTACTGCAGCATTTATTTCTGTGTCACTTTGTACTTTGGGTGGGGATAATTTCCGGATAAATGGTTTGTTAGTCTTTTTGTTTGTAGTAGCTTTTTTTCTCGGTATCATTTTGTGGAAAATCGGAAAAGTATTTGAAATGGTATTGATTTTTGCGTCCGGAGCAGTTTGTCATTTGGCAGTATCCGGTGTTTTGTTTCATATATTAGGCGAAAATGCTGATTGTATTATTTATTCCTATATGATTCAAACTTTATTTATGACGATTCTTTCCGGAGCTGTGTTAATGAAAAATTATCGGATAGGACTTATTTATACCAGAACATTTTTATTTCCCTTATTTGCAACCGCCGTTTCCGGAGTTGCTATGCTTGTGATTTATAAACTTTTATTCCCGACAGCCGGAAAGGATTTAGGGCTTGTGGTAACTCTAATAGCAGGCATGATAATTGAACTTATCCTTCTTATATTGCTTCATTCCCTTCGGATGAAAGATATGTATGTAATTCCGGGTGGTAAAATCGTGATTTTTATAGGAAAAAGATTACATATTTTAGATTGATTTGAATATTTTTTGCGGAGAGGCTGATACTGATTACAAAGGAGTAAGAGTCTATGAAATTTGTAAAAGGTATCAGTTTATTTTGCATATATCCCTTATTTATGTTAGGTGTTGGTATTTTTATTGGTGTAGTTGGCTACGGATATTTTTATCCCGGAGAAAATATTGTTCTGCGGGATAGTTCGCCTCATATTATAACAGAACCAAGCAGTACCTTATTAAATATGGCCGAAAAAGAGTCTGAGCAAATCCCTTCCCAAAATGATGACATAATTGAGACAATGCGGGAGGATGGCGTTCTGAATCCGGACACAGAATATGTGTTACAGGAAATGGATATCAAAAGCGGAGCAGTTGTGGAGTATTCATACAAATTACCGGTAAAGTATTTGGGAATGAACAGGGATTCTTTTGTAGGGGCTATGGATGCATATGAACAATCCCCTCCATTAAAGGAAGTTGAACGTGGCTTTGTTGGACTTGAAGTGGTAACATTTTCGCCACAGAAAGTTGTGATTCAGATGAATTATGCTTTTGTGGAACCAACTGAAAATTTTTATATTGGTGTAGAACAAAACTATGTTGTTGTGTATTTGGAAGATAAAGAAACCGTATATATGCAAACCGATATTCTATTAGATAATCTTCCGGAGACAATACAACATCAAATAATGACTTATATGTATATAAAAGGGGAAGAAGATTTATATCATTTTTTGGAATCTTATTCCAGCTAAAAGGGGAAAGAGGAGTGTATTTATGAAACAAAAGAAAATAGCAGTAATAGGCGGCGGTGCTTCCGGGATGATGGCAGCAATTACGGCATCAAACAACGGAGCAGATGTCACAATCTATGAAGGTAATGACAGAGTTGGAAAAAAGATTTTAGCCACCGGAAACGGAAAATGTAATTTTTCCAATAGAGATATGACAATAGAACATTTTTATGCCGGAAAACCGGAATTGGTAAAGGCTGTTTTGGATGAATTTCCGGTAAAAAGTACAGAAGATTTCTTTATGTCTCTTGGCATGTTAGTGAGGGACAAAGGGGGATATCTATATCCGGCAAGTGAACAAGCCAGTACCGTATTGGATGTATTACGTATGGAACTAAAAAAATGTGGTGTTCGTGTTATTACAGAAGCAAAAGTTAAAAAAGTGTGTCTGGTAAACTCGGAATGTTTTCTTGTGATAAACGGTAAACAGGAAGAACTCTACGACGCGGTAATACTGGCAACGGGAAGTCAGGCGTCTCCTAAAACCGGTTCGGACGGAAGCGGTTATGCTTTAGCAAAAACTTTAGGACATAAGGTTTCCAAGGTAGTTCCGGCTTTAGTACAGCTGCGTACGGAGCAAAATTTGAAATCTATTTCCGGTGTACGTTCCCAGGCATCTATAAAGTTAATGATTGACGGAAAAGAAATCGCAGAAGATAGCGGTGAATTGCAGATTACGGATTACGGTATTTCAGGTATTGTGGTTTTCCAACTCAGCAGACTGGCTTCTTATGCACTTTCAGAAAAAAAGTCTGTGAAAGTTTCTGTTAATTTTATGAAAGAATATTCGGAAGAACAATATAATGAATTTATTAAACAACGGTTAGCTACATTGAGTGACCGGACAGTGGAACAGTTTTTTACGGGTATATTAAATAAAAAATTAATGCAGTATTTTATAAAATGTGCCGGTCTTAATTTTGATACCCCCGTTTCAAATGCTGATAAAAACAAATTATATAAAGTTTTTGGTTTATGTAAAAATTGGACAGTAACCATAAAGGATACAAATCCCTTCGATGCGGCACAGGTATGTGCCGGAGGAGTACTACTCTCTGAAATAACTGACAAAATGGAGTCTAAAATACATAAAGGATTATATTTTGCCGGAGAACTTATGGATGTAGACGGTAAATGTGGCGGATATAATTTGCAATGGGCATGGAGCAGTGGGTATGTAGCAGGATTAAATGCTGCATTATACGCAAAGCATAATGGTTAGATGAACGGATAAAGGAAATGTTATATGATTCGTATTAATCAGGTAAAGTTGCCGGAGAACCATGATTTAACACAGATTAAAGTTAAGGCTTCTCAAATATTAAAATGCAACGTAAATGACATAAAAGAATTACATATTATAAAACAATCGATTGACGCCCGGAAAAAACCGGATATTTTTTATAGTTATGTGGTAGATATTTCTATCGATAATGAGGAGAAAATAATAAAAAGAGCCAAGAATCCTAATGTTACACTTGCTAAGACTGTGGATTATCAATTTGTATCAACCGGGAACACCGTACTTAACAATAGGCCTGTTATTGTAGGAGAAGGACCGGCAGGACTTTTTTGTGGTTATTTTTTAGCTATGTCAGGCTATAAACCTCTTATTTTAGAGAGGGGAAAAGACGTAGATTCCCGTATGAAAGATGTTGAATCGTTTTGGAAAAGCGGAATCTTAAACCCAGAGTCAAATGTACAGTTTGGAGAGGGCGGAGCCGGCACTTTTTCTGATGGAAAACTGAACACGTTAGTTAAAGACAAAGACGGAAAAGGAAAAAAAGTATTAGAAATCTTTGTGGAATGTGGTGCGGGAAAAAATATTTTATATGAAAATAAACCTCATATCGGCACCGACGTTCTGGTATCTGTTGTGAAAAATATGCGAAAAAAAATCATCGAAATGGGTGGAGAAGTACGCTTTGAAAGTCAGGTTACGGATATTTGTATTTCCGATGGAAAAGTACGCGCTGTAACAGTAAACGGTTCTGAACAAATAGATACCGAGATTGTAGTTTTGGCTATTGGACACAGTGCCAGAAATACTTTTGGGATGCTTTATGAGAAAAATGTTCCCATGGAGGCAAAATCTTTTGCGGTAGGTTTCCGCGTGGAACATCCTCAAAAAATGATTGATATTAACCAATATGGCAAGGAAAAAGGAAATTTGCCCACTGCAGCTTACAAATTGACGGCACAGACAAGTACAGGAAGAGGAGTATACTCTTTTTGTATGTGTCCCGGAGGATATGTGGTAAATGCCTCTTCTGAAGAAGGCAAACTTGCAGTGAATGGAATGAGTTACTCGGCCCGTGACGGTAAAAATGCAAACAGTGCCATTATTGTAGGTGTGACACCGGAGGATTTTGAAGGTACACATCCCCTTGCCGGTCTTGCATTCCAAAGATATTTAGAAGAAAAAGCCTACAAAGCAGGAAATGGTAAGGTTCCTGTGCAGACCTATGGGGATTATAAAAAGGAAATCTTATTAAAGTGTGGGGAAAGTATTCCCCAAATCAACCAAACGGAGACAGAAATAGTAGAACCCTGTATAAAAGGAGCTTATACAAAGGCAGATTTATCCGATATTTTGCCTTTGGAATGCGGAAGAGCATTTGTCGAAGGAATGGAACACTTTAATCATAGCATCCCTGGTTTTTCCAATCCCGGAACAATTCTGTCAGGGGTGGAAAGCAGAACCTCGTCACCGGTCCGTATTATGCGGGATGAGACAGGACAATCCGTTATATTAGGCCTGTATCCTTGCGGAGAAGGAGCCGGTTATGCCGGCGGAATTACATCTGCAGCCATGGATGGTATTAACATAGCGGAAAAAATCGCAAAGAAATACGCTAAAATGCAGGATTGACGAAAACGCCCCTATCAAGTAGAATAAATAAGGCATTATCGCGGTACTGTGTAAAAGTATCCATGACTATAGAGGTGTTTGAAATGTTCAATAATCGTTTAACAATAAAAGATAAAAAACGTATTGTAGTAAAAATCGGTTCTTCATCCCTGCAGCATCCCGAGACAGGAGATCTTGATTATATCAAATTAGAAAGACTGGTACGGGAACTTTGTAATCTCCGGAATCAGGGAAAAGATGTAATTTTGGTAACTTCCGGTGCGATTGCGGTAGGCAAAAAAGCTGTCAGCGGCGTAAAAAAAGCCTCTGCTGAAGAAAATCCCATGGCATTTAAACAAGCTTGCGCAGCAGTTGGACAGGCAAAATTAATGATGACTTATCAGAAGATTTTTGCGGAATATAATCAGATTGTGGCACAAATTCTTATGACAAAAAATACAATCGTAGAAGATCATAACCGTTTTAATGCCCACAATACATTTTCACAGTTACTTGAAATGGGGATTATTCCAATTGTAAACGAAAATGATACTGTTGCAACCCATGAAATTCATGTAGGAGAAAATGATACTCTCATCGGTGATAATGATACATTATCTGCTATCGTTGCAGCACTGGTAGATGCCGATTTGCTTATTTTGCTTTCTGATATCGATGGACTTTATACAGACGATCCCAGAAAAAATCCTAATGCAAAATTTATTGAAATAGTGGAAAATCTCACAGATGAGTATATGAATATGGGAAAAGCAAGTACCGGCAGTAATGTGGGAACCGGTGGTATGAATACGAAAATGAATGCTGCAAAAATTTCCACCAATTCCGGTGCGGACATGATTATTGCAAACAGTAAGGATATCGGTGTTTTACACAGACTTTCAGAAGGTGCAAATGAGGGAACTTTGTTTATCGCACATGAAGATCCAAATTTCGACTTAAAAGAGTTTGTAAACAACTTACACAAATAGATTTAAGAGGTAAAATATGTCAGAATTAACGATGGAGCAAAAAATTGCCCGAATTAATGAGTTATATCATAAATCCAAAGCGGAAGGACTGACAGATGACGAAAAAGCAGAACAGGCGGCTCTTAGAAGGGCTTATGTTGAAAGCATAAAAGTCGGTCTTCGTGCACAATTGAATAACATTGATATTCAGAATGAAGATGGAACGATTGAAAATTTGGGCGAAAAATTTGGGAACGGAAAACATTAATGGAAGATAAAAATATTGCTGTTTTAAAAAAGACAGTGAGAAAACAAATTTTATCCCTTCGTGATTCTTTGAGTGAAAACGAAAGAAAACGGGGAGATATTTTGGTGACGGAGAAAATATTAGGACATCAATGGTATTATGGAGCGGAGTATCTGCTCCTTTTTGCCAGTTATGGGA
>JAZNGC010000099.1:0-9573 GCA_045589155.1 Lachnospiraceae bacterium | reverse complement strand
TGTTCTGAATAATTCTTTAAGAATTTTCAGGGTTGCATTGCTGTTTATTTGTCAAAGTTCATTTTTGCTTTTCGTTGCTTCCTTGTGAGCCGCAACTCGTTTATAATATCACGCGCCTGCTCTCTTGTCAACAACTTTTTTGAAATATTTTTCACCGCACGGTTTCCCGTTTTTTCGCGGTGGAATTTCATAATAGCACCACTTCTTTTATTTGTCAAATCCTTTTTACAACAAAAGGGTCTGCCTTAGGCAAACCCTTAAATCTGACCATATTTCTTAAATCGGCAACATTGTCAACTTATCAATCACATTACTTACCCAGTATGCAAGGTAATTATATTTATATAGAAAAGTTAAGACCGTGCTATCCTGAACATAAGCCATAATCTGCTGACCTATTGTTCCCATTTCAACAGTCAAAAGCAATGTATATAAGGTCCATACCAGCAACACTGTTTCTATAATCCCCATTACCGCTCCCAGTAACTTATCTACAGATTTAACTATCGGTAATTTTACCAAGAGTTTTGCGGGACAGAAGAAAACATTTAACAACCAGTGACCGATAGCAAGTATAAGCAACAGAATAATTGCCACCACTACACTGACAATATCTTTTTCCAAATAGCTCAAAAGCGCTCCGCCTATAAATGCAAATGCAAGACATAGGACAATCAACGAAACAAGAGATATAATTTCCTTTACCATTCCTCTTTTGTAGCCTTCTACCATTCTGGATACCAAAAGAATTAAAATAATTATCAATAACCAGTTCATCTGTATTCCTTCCTTATTTAAGTTTAATCATTTCTACGGAGTCTTGCGTTACCATCATATATCGGTAATCTTTACCGGTGGGTATCAATAAACTGACAGGCTCCCTAAATGTACCATTATACTTTTCTTTTCCATCCATAGTGCCAATGTATAATTCCGTTTCATTATATATAATGTATGACTCATTATCAAACATTATATCTGTATATTCCATTTGCAATTCGTGACTTATTACTTTTGTTCCCGAAGAATCATAAATATCCAAACGCCGTCCATTCCTTAAATCGCTCAGGAACACCAACCCTACATACTCTTCACTGTAGTATACCTCTTGTAGTTCTTCAGAGAACAGTATATTTGCTGCATTTTCAGGTTTTTGATTTCCTTTATAAAGTACAAGCCTGTCATCACCAACCGCAAAAGCAGTATTTTGATTCATAAATTGGACATACGGCACCAAGGTATCTGCATAGTCATATCCGCCCACAAAATTGTCGACCTGGTTTTTTCCCACTTCGCCAAAATTGTAAAAGGCAACACTGGACTTCATTTGGCCCATATCCATATACATATATGAAACAATGCATAATAACCCATCCGGCGAAAGAGACACCGAAAACGGATAACCATAGTTCGCCATAGACGTTTTAAAATCCACCAGAATTGCACCTGTGGGTCCAAAGATCCTTATCCAAGTCACATCCCCACCATCCAAGACAGCCGCCGTAACACCATTTACGGCCACGGACAAAGAAAGAACCGGCATTGTTGTATCAATTTCTCCTAATTTCTCTGAAGAATTGTATATAAATATTTTATTCCCCTTATAATCCGCCAATGCCACAGCTTCTTCGCAAATCGCCATGATGGGATTTTGCATTTGATAAGTTTGGTTCCATTTCACTTCGCCACCGGAATTTGTAAAGTGTGCTCCATCTTTACTATAAGTAAGCAAACCATTTCCCATGCGCTTTTCAACAGCTCCGGAGACATAATCTTTCGGTTCTGCAGACAAAGTCTCATATCCTTCATATATCCGATTGTCATATTGCATGTATACAACAATAACCACCACTACCAATGCTACTACAAACAATACGAATCTATATATAGAAGATAATCTGTGTTTATGTATTTTTTCCGTATATGAGATTTCTCTTTTTTCTTTTTCTTTCAGATAATTTTTAACATCTGCCATGTTTTTTCCTCATAAAGTATTCTTGGTCATTTCAGTATAACACATATCTATTCCGGAAGTAAAATAATTTGTCCTACCTTTATATCATCCGGGTCCGCAATACCATTCAACTCACATATCTCTTTTATTCTCTCCAATGAGCCATAATGTTTACGGCAAATTGCACGTAACATATCTCCCTTTTTTACAACATAGGTTACGGTAGTTGACACAACCTCCGTATTTGTTTCCGGTTCCATCACTGTTTCCGAGGATGGCGGGGGGACCTGCTCTTGCTCTTCCTCCTGCCGGGTTTCAACCCTGCTTTCCGTTTGCGTTTCCGGTTGTACCCATAAGGTTTCTTCCTGCACCATTTCCGACTCCGGTTGGATTTCGTTTTGCAATTCACTCCATGCTTCATATTCAGAACCGGTTATGCTTTCAAGCTCTGCTTCAGGTAACTTTTGTTCGCTAATACTTTGCAAAATTTGCCTGGCAGCGGTTTGTATATCTTTCATCTTTTCTTCATCACTCAGCACCGCAACTCCTATTATACAAATCATGACAGCCACACCGGTCAAAAAAGTTTTCCATGTACCATTTCTTTCATATTTATCTACCCGCCCAGGCGCAGTCTTTCCACGATACAGATTTTCCCGATTCCTTCTCACCTCGGACAATTTTTGATTTCGTTCCAGTAACCTATGGTCTATATTACCCCCTTCGGCCAAGCGTCCCCACTCATATTGTCTTACATTCTCTTCCGCTTCTCTCTCCCTTTTGTTTTCGCGATTTCCCATAACCACCATAAAATTAAGCATATTATCATTCTTTTCAAAGAAGGTGGAATATCCGTTTACCCAAAGTCCTTTTCCGTTATCCAGGATATAAAAGCCTTCCGGCATTTCACCGGTCAGAGTACACCACGCCAGAAACTCCTGTTCTTCGAAGAATTCTGCTTTCTTATAAGAAATCTGTTCTTTATCCAAATCCGATAAATATATTCCCCGATTTTCAATTCCATCAATTTCAGCAGCCCCGTAAAAAAAGAAATATTGTAATTCCCCTTCTACTTGTTTTTTGCCAAACAAAGCAACACCGGCTCGTCCACCTTTCAGGTTGCGATTAACCTGCTTTATATAAGAAATAACGTAATCTTCCACAAAAATTTTGTATCGCTTATCCGGATTTCCGATTTGTACTATATTTTTAGGTAATTCCATATTCCGCCTCCACACCAAAGCAGGCTTATCTCTCCTGCAATTTTGCTTTCAGTATAAGCACACACCATATACATTTTTTGTAGAATATTGCTTTTTCAATTCCTTTTTTTCATGACAAAAAAGGACAATCACTCCAAATGGCGATTGTCCTTCATTCTCAAATTCCCTTATTCAAATTGATAGATGGTTGTGGACTCATAATCTTTACCGGGTCCGAATACGGCACTGGGGAAATTTGGCTTGTTTGCAGTGTCAGGGAAGAACTGTGTCTCCAGGCACAGACCGCTGCGCACCACGTAATTTGCCCCTTCTTTTCCGGTTTCAGGAGTGATGCAGTTTCCTGCATAGAACTGTACTCCGGGAAGATCTGTGAATACTTTCATTACACGGTCAGTTCCTGCCGCAGTAACTTCCGCAATCTGCTGCACTTCACCATTCCAATCATCAACCACCCAGTTATGGTCGTAACCTTTTGCCATGATAAGCTGAGCAAACTTGTCGTTTATTCTGTCACCAATTCTACGGGGTTCTGTGAAATCCATGGGCGTTCCCGCTACGGGAGCAATTTCTCCTGTAGGGATAGAACCGGGCACAGTGGGTGTATAGTTAGATGCTTTAATGGTAAGAACATGATCTTCAATCTTTCCGGCACCATGTCCGTTCAAATTGAAATATGTATGGTTTGTAAAGTTAATAATCGTATTTTTATCGCTGGAACCATGATATTTCAAAATCAGTCTGTTTTCCTCATCCAGGCTGTATGTCACGGAATACTCACGGTTTCCCGGAAAGCCTAACTTACCGTCTTTTTCTTTCATCGTAAATGTGACACTATTGTCACCAACTTCCGCATTCCAAATTTGTTTATGATGACCTTTTTTAATGTGGCTATGCAGATTGTTTTTGCCATCATTCTTATCCAATTTGTATGTTACACCGTCCAAAACAAATTTAGCATCCCCGATACGGTTAGCATTAGGGCCAATTACTGCGCCAAAGAAGCTGGGATTCTTGTAATAACGCTTTAATTCATCGTATCCCAAAACTACATCATCTACTTTGCCGTTCTTATCAGGCACTTTTAAGGAAACCAAAATCGCACCGTAGTTTATAACCTCTGCGCACATTCCTTTGGAATTGCTGATAGTATATAATGTGATTTTCTTTCCTGTAAATGTCTTGCCATACTGTCTTTCAACAACGCTCATAATAAAAATCCTCCATTATTTATAATTCTATACGTCCTTCTAATGCACGAAGCAATGTCACTTCGTCAATGTATTCCAAATCGCCACCTACCGGAACTCCACTGGCTATTCTGGTCACTTTTACGCCCATAGGTTTGATTAACTTGCTGATATACATAGCTGTCGTCTCCCCTTCCAGACTGGAATTGGTTGCAATAATCACCTCGTCTACGTCCATCTGCAGGCGTTGTATCAGTTCCTTCAATTTAATATCACTGGGCCCAATACCAAGCATAGGTGAAATCGCTCCATGTAAAACATGGTATACGCCTTCGTACTTTCCGGTTTTTTCATACGCAGCCAGGTCCCGGGAATTTTCAACCACCATAATCACTTTTGGATTTCTCTTAGGGTTTGAACAAATGGGACACATTTCCTTATCCGTCAGTGTATAACAACTACTGCAGTAGCGAACATTCTCTTTTGCATCCAATATGGTATTCGCCAGTCTTTTCACCTTATCGCCCGGCATGTTAATCAAATGGAATGCTAATCTCTGGGCCGACTTATTTCCAATACCGGGAAGTGCTGAAAGTTCCTCTATTAACTTGTTAATATGTCCACTGTACATTTCCATTAGAAAGGAAATCCTCCGCCCATGCCACCGGTCATCTTGTTCATCATTGCTGCATTGGCGTCATCCACCTGACGCAGTGCTTCATTTGTGGCAGCCACAATCAAATCCTGTAACATTTCGATATCATCCGGATCTACCACTTCTTCTGACAATGTAACTTTCATCACTTCTTTTTTACCGGAAACTGTTACTTCCACAGCACCGCCTCCTGCAGTAGCCTTGAATTCTTTTGTTTCCATTTCTTTCTGACTTTCTTCCATCTGACGCTGCATTCTCTGCGCCTGTTTCATCAGATTACTCATATTTCCGGGCATTGCGCCTCCGGGAAATCCACCTCTTTTTGCCATTATGTCATATCCTCCTGTTATTAAAAATCTTCTTCCTCTATATCCATTTGAATAAGTTGAGTCAAATCCACGTAAGAAGCTTCAAATTCTCTCTCGCTTCCCACCACCTGTATGTTGACTTCGATTTCTTTACCTGCAAAATCGGACAGCAACATTTCCAATTGCTTCTTATTATTATCGTTTCTTGTAAAGTAGTCAGATGCAATACCGTCCTCCAGCACCACCATCAGCCGGTTATCTCCGCCAAGACTAAGTTTCGCAGAACGTATATGCATCTTCATAGGATTTTCCGCACTGCCCACAATAGCGGGCCACTTAGAAACAATAGTCTGTACATCCTCCGGTATCGCCTTTGGAAGCTGCGGTCTCTCCTTTGGTGTAGCCGTTGCGGGACCGCCACCTACCGGATGCTCATACCCAACCGGCATAACTGCCACTCCATTTTCCAACTTGTCTTCCATTTCGCGGAGTCTGTCTAAAATGGAATCTTTATTTTTCTCCATGGCCGGTTTGCATAATTTAATCAATGCCATTTCAATCATGATACGCTTTTGGGATGCGTATCTTATCTGACCGGAAAGTTCGGAAAAGATACGGATGTAACGCAAAACTGCGTCCATTTCAATCATCTCCGACTCTTCTTTTAAACGTGCCAGATTCTCAGATGAAACATCAATGACATCTTCAATATCATCCGACGCTTTGACCAGCATCAAATTTCTGAGATACCAGGTAAAGTCAATCACAAATTGTGTCAGTTCCCTACCCTGTATTACAATTTCTTCCAACAGGCTGACACACCCCAAAACGTTTCTGTCAAGAACATGACGGAGCAGTCGGCTAAACACCTCCGTGTCCACCGCTCCAAGTACATCCAACACTTTGTCATAGGTCAGTTCTTTGCCAAGATGAAAGGCAATACACTGATCCAACAAACTCAGTCCGTCTCTAAGGGAACCATCCGCCAGTTTTGCTATATATCTCAGTGCCTTCTCTTCAATCTGTACCTGTTCTTTATCTACCAACTCTCTCATTCTTGCCGCAATGGTGTCTATGCTGATTCGCTTAAAATCGTACCTTTGACATCTGGACAAAATGGTGATAGGTATTTTGTGCACCTCTGTGGTTGCCAAAATAAATATAACGTATGAAGGGGGCTCCTCCAGAGTTTTCAGCAGTGCATTGAAGGCCCCTATGGAAAGCATATGAACCTCGTCTATGATATAAACCTTATATTTTCCTTCAGCGGGAGAATAAGAAACTTCATCCACAATTTCACGGATATTGTCCACGCCGTTATTGGAAGCTGCGTCAATCTCTATAACATTCATGCTGGCTCCCGAGGCAATGGCACGGCAAATCGCACACTCTCCGCAGGGACTTCCGTCTATAGGATTCTCACAGTTTACCGTTTTTGCAAAAATTTTTGCCACTGTGGTTTTACCCGTTCCTCTTGTCCCGGTAAAAAGGTAAGCATGTCCTATACGGTTTGCGTTTATTTGATTTTTTAATGTTGTTACAATGTGGTCCTGCCCTTTTACATCTTCAAAATTGTCCGGGCGGAACTTTCTATAAAGTGCCGTATATGACATTCTTAATTCCTCGTATTACTCTTTTTATCTTAGTCACCAAAACAGATTCCCAGGAGTTTTGCTTCTTGGATAATGGGATCATCCGGTGATACCATTTTTAATTTTCCTGCTACTTCTTCCAACGGAACCTTTACAATTTCACGGTTTTTGTCTCCCACCATGAATCCGTATTCGCCTTCCAGAATCATCTTTCCGGCTGCCGAGCCAAGACGGCTGGCAAATACACGGTCATAAGGGCAGGGACTACCACCACGTTGTACATGCCCCGGAACTGTCACGCGGACTTCTTTTCCCATTTTCTCCTGAATCTTCGCCGCCACTTCATAGGAAACAGAAGGGTATTGGCGGTTTTTCAATTTCTCTTTATATTCCTTTTTGGATAATTTCGCATCTTCTTTGGAGATAGCACCTTCTGCTACCGCAATAATGGTAAAACGGCTACCTCTCTTGTCTCTCTTTTCGATAGCCTTTACTACTTTATTAATATCATAGGGGATTTCCGGGAGCAAGATAATATCCGCACCTCCAGCCATACCGGCATGTAAGGTCAGCCAGCCCACCTTATGTCCCATCACTTCCACAATAAATACTCTTCCATGAGATGCAGCTGTGGTATGAATACAGTCAATGGCGTTTGTAGCAATATCCACTGCACTCTGAAAGCCAAAGGTCATATCGGTTCCCCACAAATCATTGTCTATAGTCTTAGGAAGTGTTACCACATTAAGGCCTTCTTCCCTAAGCAGATTTGCTGTTTTATGTGTACCGTTACCGCCTAAAATAACCAGACAATCCAGTTTCAGTTTGCGGTAATTCTTTTTCATCTCTTCTACTTTATCCAAACCATTTTCATCCGGCTCCCTCATCAGTTTAAAGGGAGTTCTGGAGGTTCCCAAAATAGTACCACCCACAGTCAGTATTCCGGAAAAATCTGACGCTGTCAGCATACGGTATTTGCCATAAATCAATCCTCTGTAACCGTCAAGGAATCCATATATCTCCCATTTTTCACCACTGTTTGCCAGGGTCTTTACAACGCCTCTCATGGCAGCATTTAATGCCTGACAGTCCCCGCCGCTTGTCAACATACCGATTCTCTTCATATGCACTTCCTCCTTGATTACATTTGTATAGTTTCAAGAAAATACCTTATATAGAATTTTACCTTGTTCATGGCAATTTTGCAACGATTACTAGTTAATCCGAGCAAATAATTTTCATCCTTCTTCACACTTGCAAATCATTCAAAGTATGTTATACTTATCAAGGAAAAAGGGTTGCCATAAGCGGCTCAAAATATTCGGAGACGTATCGAAGCGGTCATAACGGGGCGCACTCGAAATGCGTTTGCCCTCCGGGGCACGAGGGTTCGAATCCCTCCGTCTCCGCTTTAACGAGGAAGGACTGGGTATGTGGCCGGTCCTTTTTGTTTTGCCTTTTCCACTACTATTATGTTAAGATTTTTATATTACATGTCAAATATGGGGACAGAACCTGTCTCATTTAGTTAAAACAGTCATTTGCTCACTTTGTGTCCTGTAAACGGATATTGATTAGGAGTAATCTGAAATCATCAGGAGGTTAACGTTATGAATCAAATAAAAATCGGAAATTTTATTAAGGAATTGAGGAAGGAGCATAAACTTACCCAGGAAGAATTAGCAGAAAAATTTGGTGTAGCCAGAAGAACCGTCTCCAGGTGGGAAACCGGAAGTAATATGCCCGATTTAGATATTCTTATAGAAATGGCTGATTTTTTTGATGTGGATCTCCGTGAAATTTTAGATGGAGAAAGGAAAAACAAAAAAATGAACGAAGAATTAAAAGAAACTGTATTGAAGGTTGCGGAATACAGTAATGCAGAAAAGAAGAGGAATACAAGGATTGTACTGATTTATTTTGTGCTGGGGATTATCGCTTTGATAATAAATCTCGCAATGGAATTTATAGAGTTGACGGATAACTTTTGGGCCGGTTACTTGGAAGGAAGCACAATCGCCCTTGCAATAGGTGCAATGTTCTTAGGAATCCTGTATGCGACAGGAAGCCTAAGCAAAATATGTGCATTTAAAAGAAGGCTCATGAGAAAGGATGATATGTATGAAGGTTAAAATAAAGAATGCTGTGGTTTTATGTTTTGCAATCGCAGGACTAATAATTCTTTCTTGTTGTATCTTTTGCGAAAATGAATCACCTTATTTGCTTCCATCAGGACTTTTGTGTATCACAATCGGAAATTTGGTGAATGGGATATTTACTTATAAACAAAATAAAGAGAAGGAATAGAAAAATCGAATCCTTCCGTCTCCGCTCAAAAACAAGGACCTGCCTTAACGGCAAGTCCTTTCTTTTTACTCTGTTTTAAACAAACACGTATCCATATTCTCCAAATCTGTTTCCACTTCTTTCCCATACAGATGGAAATCCGCGAAATCCAGAATCTTCACCACATCCTCATCAATGACCGCATGGCCTTCTTTGTGGATGTTGAATGTAATATGATCTTCCAGGTCAAGTTTTGCAAATATCTTCTTCGCCTCTTTATAATTTTCCCACATTGCGGGAGGATTGGTCCAATCTTCATGTATATAAGAAGAAATAATAAAAAGATACTGATCTTCTTTTGCATATAA
>JAZNGC010000098.1:0-52574 GCA_045589155.1 Lachnospiraceae bacterium | reverse complement strand
ATACTCTGCAAGTTTTTCTTCCCAAACCGCAGACAAATGTTCTTCACCCCTACGGTCCTCCAGACCGCACTCGTCTAAAAGATATTGACCAAGATAGTCAGTAACCTTGATTGCACCCCAGAGATTCAAATGAAGACCTGCATCATAAGTATCTGTGCTAAAGTCCAGACCACATTCTTCCTGAAGCTCCAGGAAATTAATGTATTTCAGATTGTGTTCTGCCGCATATTCCTCCATCTGCACCTCCCATTCATCATACCAATGGGGATACAAACTGGGAGCTTTAATCAGAACAAGCTCAATATCATTCTCTGCACAAAGCTCAGTAATCATGTCCATATATTTGTAAGCATTGTCACCAAACCGGTAATTTGCCAATTTCTTTGGTTCGGGAATTACCGTAACAGGCTTTGTATCCACACGCATATAATATCCGTTATAGGATACCTTGGGACGGGAAAACATATACTTGAAATCCTCCCCTTTCAGCTCTGTAATACGGGAATGATAGCGCAAAATGGGGAACACGTAATCTAAGAAATTCTCATCCTCCATCATGGACGACTGAATTGCCCCCACCTTGGACATGGACCACTCCATACCTTCTACAGACATACGGTTATAAGCCTCTCTTTGAGGCTCATTATACTGCAACGCTAATACGTTAAAAATCACCACATCCGGCTTCTCATACCGGAGAGCATCCTCAAGCAAATAATAGGACTGCCAGATTAACTGCTGGGCGCTGCCGCGGATATAACTGTTGATGCCATATTTTTCCCACAAAACCGCAGGAACAAAATTTTCATACACTTCACAGTCACCGATAAAAAGTACATCATGATCCTTTTCTTCCTGATAATACTCCGCAATCAGATTACCTTCCACGACCTCGCTGGCATACTTGGGCATCAGTAAACGTTGCAACAGCCAAAGGGTCACCCACACAAAAAGAAGGACCAGAATCACTGTCACTATTTTCTTTTTATTCCATTTCTTCTTTTCCATCGTTTCTTTCATATAAGCTCCAAACTAAAACTGGTTGTAAATAAACTGGCTGGCATCATACCCTACACCGTAAGCACCAAACAGCAAAACTGCCAGGAACAAACCATACCAAATAATCACACGGATAGGCAAAGCCTTTGCCGCAACCTTGTCTCTGACCTTTCCGCCTCTCTGCACAAGACTGACAGATAAAAGTACCAAAAATCCTATAAACAAAATCACGTAATCTTTTATATCCAGACCAAGCCCCATAAGTCCGCCGCCAAACATTTCACCCCAGTTCCATGTGGTAAACATGCTGCCAAACATTTTAAAGGTCAGGGGCACATCCCGGTAACAGTCAAACATACGGAGGGAACTCATAAGTAAAACCGTTCTCACAACCTGAAATCCACGGAAAGCCCATTTTTCTTTTATTGTAGGAAAAGCCCCGTGGAATTTCCGGTACAAAGGCTCACATTCCTGGGAAATCATAATCACCACAAAGTTGCCGAGACCCCATGCAATAAAGTTCCAACTTGCTCCATGCCAGATACCGGTAGTAAACCACACTACAAAAGAAGATAAATACACCGGCACACGTTTCCCCAGTGCATCTCCTAAATGTTTTCTGGACCATTTGGAAATATCCAGCATAGGCTGACATACGGAGATAGGATAGAAAATATAGTCCGTAAACCAGGTTCCCATGGTAATATGCCATCTGTTCCAGTACTCTTTGATATTTTTGGAAAAATAAGGTCTGCGGAAGTTCTCCGTCACCTTAATATCAAGCACCTGCGCAATACCAATCGTGATATCAATACCACCCGTAAAGTCTGCGTACAGCTCCAGTGCATAGAACAACATACCCGCAAACACATAAGCCCCCTGATAGGTATCAGGGTTTTGTATAATCTCGTTTACCGCAATCAACATGCGGTCCGCAATAACCATCTTCTTGAAATAACCCCAAAGAATTCTCTGCAGACCATAAGATACGGTCTTTGCGTCAAATTTATGCTCTGCAAACAAACTGGTAGAAAGATCGTCAAAACGGCTGATCGGTCCCTGCACCAATTGGGGGAAGAAAGACACGAAAAGAGCAAACTTAAAGGGATTGGTTTCCGCCTCGTACTTACCTCTGTAAACATCAATTACATATCCTAATGTCTGGAAAGTATAGAAGGATATGCCAAGGGGAAGAACCAAATCCACAAACTGAATTGCCCCATCACTTCCAAATGCTTTCATTACGGAATTCACATTGGAAATGGCGAAATTCGTATATTTCAACACCGCAAGAATTCCAAGGTTAAACAGCAAAGCAAGAAGCAGCCATCTCCACTGCTTCTTCTTTTCTTTTGCCTTATATTCTTTTCTTTCTTCACGGCTCATCTGGGCCTTATGTACAGCCAGATACTGCTCTTGGGCATTTTTCAGGCTGCGAAGTTTCATACCTACCAAATAGGCTGAAACGGTGGTTACCAAAATAAAGGGGAGGTATTCCACACCCGCAATCGCATAAAACACATAGTCTGCAACCAGCAGAACCCACCACTGCATTTTTTTCGGTACCACATAGAAAAGCACTGCTGTCACCAGTACAAAAATCATAAATTCATAAGAAGTAAAAAGCATCTTGTCACACCTTTTTCACTGGTCTGTTATTCGTCTAAAAGTTCCTCAATCAGTTCTGCAAGAGCAGATGCAGAGTTAAAATACTGGGGATCAATCTTGTCCGCAGGAACGGTAACATCCCATTCATTGTTGATTTCGGAAATCAAAGATACAATATCAAAGGAATCCAAAATCTTATCATCTATCAAAGTATCGCAAGTCTCAAAATCCACATCGGGATGCAAATCAGTTAAAATCTCAATTAAAGTTTCCAAAATCTTCTCGTCCATAATTCATTCTCCTTATTATAATAAATCTTTATTTTTCATTTTCTTCCTGATATTTCTGTTTCAGGAACACTCTGTTGATTTTTCCGTTAGGGGTAAGAGGCATTTCCTCCAGTTTCTTCACATAGTTCGGAATCATGTATCTGGGCAACTTGTCCTTCAAAGCCTTTGTAAGCGCTCCTGTTTCAATATCCCCCACATAGAAAAGAACTATTTTACCCTTTACGTTGTCATATATGCATCCGGACAGTTTAATTTCCGGCATCATATTCACATTTACTTCAATTTCACCAAGTTCAATGCGGTGACCCATATGCTTGATCTGATAATCCTTACGGGATACAAACACAAGCTCCCCGTACTCGTTATATTTACCGATATCACCGGTTCTGTAAATCAGTTCGGGATAGGCTGTATTTAAAGGATTTTGTACAAAGGCCTCCGCCGTCTTCTCCGGATTATTATAATATCCCATCGTCAAAGATGTACCGCGGATACAGATTTCACCCGGCTCTCCCTCTGCTGCTCTCTTATTTTCGTCAGTCAGAAGAATAATTTCCGTATTCTTAAAAGGCCGTCCCACAGGAATTGCTTCATCCAAAGCAAACTCTCTGTTCACCTTATAATAGCAACACATGCCGGTTCCTTCCGTAGGTCCGTACAGATTGGTAAATTTCGCACCGGGAAGCACGCTCTTCCACAAATTAAACTGCTTGATAGGGAAAACTTCACTACCGAAAGCAACGGTGTGCAAATATTCCGGTTTCACTTTGTCAAACGCACCGAAGGCAGAAATCATAGTAAGGGCTGACACAACCCAGCAAACCGTATTAATCTTATGTTCATTCAAAAATTCCACCAGTTTAATAGGGAACATGAAAAGACTTTTCGGCACCAGATAGGTTGTGGCACCAAATTTCAGTGTGGGATAAAGTTCCTTCAGACAGGCATCAAAATAGAGCGGAGTCTGATTACCAAACACTGTATCTTCATTGAATTCAAGCACTTCAGAAAGCTGCTCAATATAGTCTAATACAGAACGGTGACATGCCACCACACCCTTGGGCACTCCGGTGGAGCCGGAAGTAAACACTACATAAATGGGGTCTGTATCGATGGCTTTATCATGAATCTCCTGTAACCTTTGAGCATTTACCGGTGTCTGAATCATCTCATCATAGAGATAAATTTCTCCCTCAAAGTTAAAGGTTTCTGCAATTTCTTTTGTTTTTTCATCGCAGATAACTGCCCGGGGCTTTAAATTATCCAAAATCAAATCAATTCTGACTCTGGGCATTTCTTCATCAATGGGTACATAAAAATCACCTGCCGCAATTACGCCAAAGAAAGCCGTTATGGTCTTAGGGTGCTTATTCATAAACACCACTACAGGCTCCTTATAGATTCCCTTATCAGAAAGAAAAGTCGCCACAGCCTTATGCTGCATTTCCACATCCGCAAAGGTAAGCGCATCCTTCTCATTTGCAAATGCCACTTTATCAGGCACCCTTTTCACGGTATCTACTAAATAATCAAGAACATGATTCTGCATTTTTCATATGCCTTTCTTCTATATAAATATTTCATATGGCAACAGACTACAATATTTCATATTTCTCCCTTAGCCTGCCGCACTCTTTCACCGAAGCCCTTGCCAGCACTTCCAGTGCATCCAAATAACAATGTCTTAATTTATAGTCCCGTTTTACCATAGACAGTTCTGTGCAACCTAAGATAATCTTTTCCGCCCCTCTGCCCAGAAGTTCATTTTCCACTTCTTCAAAGGCCTGCATATTTACAGGAATGCCGGCTTTTACATTGTCATAGATAATGCTCATCACTTTAGCCTGGCTTTCTTTTGAAGGAAGTATCACCTCTATGCCGGCGTTCTCCAATTCTTTTTGGAACACAGCCACCTGCACGGTTCCATCTGTTGCTTCCAATGCCACTTTCGTAATCTGACTTTCCTGCAAATACTTTACCACTTCTTTAATGGCATGGATAATGGGAATATCTACCTCCGCCTGTATCTGCTCATGCATGGCATGGGCTGTAATACAAGGGATTGCCGCAATTTCGGCACCGTCAGCTACCAGTTTTTTTCCGCACTCCGCAATCTGCGGTGCGGGGTTTTCGTCAGACAACCCAAGCATATATTTGGTTCTGTCCGGGATTTGTGGACAATTGTATATTATCATCGGGATATGTTCCTGGTCGGTATGGGCCTCTGTCATCTCGATGACAAGTTGCATAAAATAGGCTGTAGCCATGGGACCAAGACCACCGATTATTCCAAGCGTTTTCATCACTATCTCACTCTCTAAAACATTTTGGCAAAAATGTCCTTACAATATTAGCACACTTTTATTTACAATACAACCTAATTAATCTCCGGATACAGACTGGCATCATAGATATGGGTATCCTTATGACTTTCGGAATATTCCTTAAGCTGGGCATCTGTCCACATGAAAAATACAGTCCTATCCTTTCTGGGCGTGGCATCAAAATGATACCATCCTTCTCCCAGATTTACCAGATTCCAGTAGTGGGACGGATTTACTTTGGATTTTACAATATCCATATTTTCAATACCCGCCCTTGTCAAAAGTACCTTTGCCGTACAAGCGTAAACAAAACAGTCACCCTGACGTTTTACCAAACCCTCATAGGCGCCACGCACCCAGTCACCCTTTTCAGAATGGCTGATGTAGCCGATTTTACCATGTACCCAGTTGTAGATAGCCCGGGTCTTCTCATACGGTGTCATATTGTCCTTTATAATCTGCGCCAGCACCTCGTCCGCCTTCTCATTTACTACCGTTTCATCATAGTAAATGGGCTTCTTGTCCATAACGTATACTTCACCGGTTTTAGTAGTAGAGTTTCCTGCAGTATCCGTAACCGTATAAGTCACCTTATAAGTTCCCACCGTATTGGGGTCTACCTTGGAATTATCGATTTCCAATTTCAGTTCCGCTTTGGAATCTGCATTATCGGAATACCCAACCGCCTTTTTATAGGAAACCGCCTCACCGATAATGATATCAATGGTACTTAAAGAAACCTCCGGTGCCACCGTATCTTCTTTCAATTTAAATGTAGCAATCTGGGAATTTACATTTCCTGCCGCATCCGTAGCAATCACTTCCGCGCTGCCGCTGCCGGCCCGAGTCCAGTCCGGTTCATCCGCAAAACTGTATGTGACAGTTGTAGCGTCTTGTGCGGATACCACAAACATCTCCGGCTCAATTGCTTTTAACGTCCAACCATCGATATGCTTCACCGAAAATACCGGTGCGATGGTATCTTCCACAATCAGATGTACCAGTGATTCCCTGCCATCTACCAGCATGGATATCTCATAATCTCCCGGCACACTTGTATCAATTTCACCTATATCAGTGATATAGTAAACCTCCGTGTTTTCAAAACCGGGAATATCTTCCAAAAAAGCTCTGGGGCCGGGAATGGAACTACCCGCCTCCACCACCATCTCATTCACAAGATTGGATACGTAAAGAGTCGAAACCACTTTTGTCCTATTTCCCGCCGCATCGGTATAAATCACTGTAACTTCCTGTTCTCCGCCCTTTTTAAAATCCGGCTCCGTTTCAAATGCATACGTCACATCTGTGGCATCTGTAACCTCCGTCACAAAAGCTTCCAAAGGAAGGGTATTTCCATATTTACAAAATGCAGACACACCGTCCGCCACAGGAGCCGTTGTATCCTGCACCGTTACTTTAACAGTATGGGTAAAGGGTGCCAGTCTCACCGAAATCTCATATTCCCCGGGAGTATGCCGTTCCTCCTCCGTCAAATCTTTTACAATCAAAGGAACTGCGTTTCCGCGGACAATCAATTGCTCCGCTACAACCTTCTCTCCCGCTTCGAGAGAATAGGTCTTTGTCACTCTGCCGTGCAGATAAACACCTACCACAATTACCAGTAGAACTAAAAGCAACACTACAACGAAAGATGTTCCTCTGCCACTTCGTCTTTTTCTTCTCCGGGACTTTCTTACCTGTTCTCTTCCCTGTTCATATCTTTCCCGTTCATATCTTTCCCGCTCATATCCATTGCGGGATGTTCTGTCCTGCACCGGTCTCCCTTGGGGTGTCCTGCCTTGTGCCGGTCTTCCCTGAGAGGGCCTGCCCTGTGCCGGTCTTCCCTGGGGAACTCTGCCTTGTACCGGTCTTCCCTGGGGTGCTCTCCCCTGTGCCGGTCTTCTGCTAATATCTATCTGTTGCACCTCCGGCTCACCGGTTCTTCTCATTTCAGCCATTTTACACTTCCTATCTAGTTCCCCTGATACCTGTCAAGCAATTCCGTAATTTCTGCTCTATACTCCGGATACAAGGTCGCCACCTCTCTGATTTCATTGCTGGCCGTCTCTGCCACCTTCTGATTATAATCCAATTGGCTTCGCAGAGATTGTCTGCGTACAATCAATCCATGTCTGATTTCAACCATCTCTTTATTATCAACAATTGCCAAAGCCTGATGTATCCACCTGTCCGGATCCTTTAACTGATATCTTCTCAATATCTTTAAAAGTTGTTCCTGATTATAGTCCAGTTTCGCCTCAAGCTCCGCAAATTGTCTGCGGTCTTCCTTCTCCTGTTGGTAGAGTTTCCAAAGTTTTTCCAATCCCTGTCCGCTCTCCACATTATATTTCATGTAAAGGTAATCTAATAATTGTACGTTATTCACGTAGCGTATTTTAACCTTATTCTGTAACAAAATCAGTTTATTATTTGCTTTCTCTACGCGTTCCGCCTCATTTTGTGCATCTATGTATTTTACACATAAAAAAGTGATGGCTATCGCTCCTACAAACACGGAAATCAAAAAGCCCACCGCCACTTCCATTTCAAAAACAAAACGCAGGACCGCCAACATAACCAAACACACCAGCAATGCCACAATCCAGATGGTTGTCATCCCTTTTAAATTCCCCATCATGGTTGCAAGTTCCATCTTCCGGTACTGATACGCATTCCGCTCCCCATCCAGCCGGCCGAGGTCCTGCTGTACCAATTTACGGTATTTCTCCGCCTCTCTGATTTTTGCAATGCCTTCTTCAACCTCTGTCTCCTGGCCTTGCATTCTCTTATAATCACTGTCACTCATATGACCTTTCTTTTCAGAAAGTGCCTGCATATCCTTTTCTAACGTAACAATTCTTCTTGCCGCTGTCTTCAGTTCCTCTGCTTCCCCTTTCGGGAGTGCTTCAATTTCTTCCATATCTGTCAAATAAGAGGTAACCAGATTATACTCGCCTTTCAGTAAATCCAGCTCTTTTTCTGCCTCTCCCATCTGCTCGATGCAGTTCATCAGATACCTTCCGCGCTCTATTTCATCTCTGAAATCAATATTGTCGCGCTCATAGACAAGTTCCTGCTCTTCCTGGCAGTTTTCCGGTTCTTCTACATTTTTTCTTCCAAACAGCCACTTGAAAATACCCATTTAATACTCCTTATGATTCACTGATATTATGGCGGTAACTGTATTTCAAACCATGTATCACTTTCTCTATCTCATCGTAATACTTTGTAAAGTTTCCGTTCTCTTTCCATTCCTTCAACTGCTCAAGGCGTTGTTTGTTTAATCCTGACTGCCAACTCTCTGTTATCTCTTCCACATGTTTTTCCAATTCCAGGGAATCTTCGTAAGCATCAGGAAGTGTTGCAACAAAAGAAATGTAATCCTCTTCTCCCATTGACAATCTTTTGGCTGCCAGATATTCCACATAGGTTTCCCGGACCGGATACATCTCATAGGAACGCAGAAACAATTCTGCTGCCTGTTCAAACAAAAACAACCCTGTCATTGCGACAGCCTTGTTATGAATCACCTTCGCACTTAACTCATTTTCCACCTGAGGCAAAATAGCCAGCAGATCGTCGTACTCAGTCATGGCCTGTACCAGTTTTCCGCTGCCAACCATGTAGTCAATCCTCTTTTTATACTTTTCATATACATTGAGGCTTGCCCCCTGCTTCAGCAAACGTTCTGTCTCCTTAAGTTCCTCCGTGGTATAATTTCCTACGTGCTCCAAAATGGTCATCACAAAAGCACTGACCGAGCCTTTTTGGTGAACAAGAGAATGCAGGGAAGCAGCAAGCGTGTGCAAACCACACTCATTATCAATCCAGTTTACCAATCTTTTATCCATGATATCAACATCTAAAAGGAACGCATTCGCCCGAAGAAGAAAGCACAGTTCCTCAATGTTGTATACAAGCACATCCGGATTAATCAATCGATATGGAGTTTTCGCATCATTTCCGCACAGCATTATCGCTCTACCCATGACTTCTCCTTATACTTCCAAAATTTCTTTCCATTTTTTATGGGTGGCAGGGAAAATTTCACCGAAGCCTAAATCCTCCACCCTGATTTGTACTTTGTTTTCACTGATCATATCTGCCACAAGTCTAAGCCTTGTCGCACCTGTGGGACGTTTTTCCAATCCTTCAAGACATATTTCCACGTCACGCACCGCATCACCATTTAGAGGTGTTACCGTAACAAAGAAACTGTTGCCGCTTTCCAGATAGAAATCCAATTCGCCGGATGCTTCAAACCAGTTTGTTCCCGCATCCAGTACTGCAAAATAGGAATTCTCCCCTCTGCGGACCACTCTCATACCGATATTCGCTTTCAGTTTTTCATTCCCGAGAAAAACATAACTTTTTCCCAAATCGCTGGCCTGCTGTTTTTCCATCATACTGTAACAGGCACCCTTACTGAACAGATTGTTACCCTGAAATACTCTTCGGTTCCGGCATAAGAATTTCAGTGACTCCTGCAACCACTCCCCGGAAAACCCTTCTCCCAAAAGATATACCGAGGACACAATCTTCCCCTCGCAATCCTTGGTTGCTATATCCAGGAATTTTTTATCCATATCCCGGAAAACATCCGCTCTCTGGTATCCATCCTCCGGGATTGCCAACGGACTTCTAAACAAATTATTATCCATATGTATAAACGCTACAATGGGAGTGGTCCTTTTATTGCACTCCATACGGTAGCTTTTTATACCATCATTGCGGTATTCATACAAAAGCACCTGGTGCTTCCATAACTCTGCCGGCTGATACAGATTGTAATAATATACACTTTCCACATGGCTCTGGAAGCAGATATTCTTTGTCTTCAGGCCCAGTCCCATAGTCACCTTGCTCAAAACAGATACCATGCTCTGTTCCAAATCATCACAAGTAAACATAATGCCTGCAATTTTGTCCGGAAGGCAAATAGGTGAAAGCAGTGACAGACTCCGGCGTATAAATAACGTCAGCAACGCCAAGGGGTCAAATTCCTGTTCATCTATCAAAATGTTTTCCCCGTCCTTTGCCAGTTCTAAAAGATTTTCTACCAGTATTCCGTCATTTTCTTCCGCATATTTCAGCGCCTCTTTCCCGTAAAACCACTGGTTAACTCCCTTACGTTTGCATAGCACAGTGGGGATATTGAATTGCTCACTCCCCGCCACCTGGGAAAGGGTTTCCGGAGCCATTCCCGGTCCTTCGCTGTAACTGATTTGAGAATATCTGTTTCCCAAATCATAGCCGATAATCACTTTGTCATTATTCATTTTGTCGAATAAATCAAGTTTCCCGTTTAACAAAGCTCCTGTTTCCTTTCCATGTTACTGCAAACGGAATAACCGTTCGCACAAAAAGTCCTTGTAATAATATTCTTCCAACAAATCATCAACCGTGTTGTGATCCTGTAATGTATTACCGATTGCAATGTCGTTAATCATATAGAATTTACCTTCGGTGGTAACCGCTTCTATATCGCTCTTTTGAATGGTTCCGCTTTCTGTCAGCCGCTCCTGTCCATTCATTTCTTCCACGATGTAATACTGCATGCTTTCCCCAAAGAACAACGGGAATGCCATGAAGTACACACCACCGTACACATGGTGCATTTCCTCGGCAACATACTCATTTTCTTCCCCTTCGTCCCGCTCAATCACATAATGCATAATAGCCCTGGCACCGGGGTGGGCATGATATTCCACAATGGTCTTATCCAAAATCTTACCCATCATCAGATCATTGTCGCAGTATTCCTTCAAAAATTTCAGATAGATTCCACCGTACACCATTTCAACGGCAAACTGCTCCAGCGTTGCTTTCATTTCTTCCCGGAGTTCCATCATATTCTCTGCGTAAAATTTCAGCAGAGCCAGTTTTGACACTTGCGGAAGTACACCGTCACGCTGATAACTGTAAAACATCTGTTCAAACACATAGTTTTCCGTTATTTTATCTTTTACAAAATAGTCATAGGCACACTGGGACAAAAACGCAGCTTCCACTTCTACATCCGGTTCAGACTTGATATAATCATCAAAAATCTGCATTTTCTCTCCCACAAAAGAGCCGGTGTAAAGCATCTGGACAAGAATCCTTTCACTAAGTTCCCGTGTATCCATCCGCGCCTCTTTTGACGCTTTCCAGATATCACGCAGTTCCCGTGTCATCCCATTATGATAAAGTCCCAAATACTCCAGCGTCCGCTCATCATACTTACCCTTACGGAAAATGGAAATCAAAATATCAGTCATTTTTTCTTCCATATTCATTCCGTTCCGGTGCAAAAGCACGCTGCACAGACGAAGCAACACTTTGGGTTCTACGTGATAATGTCCAAACCGGATTACCAGTTCATAGGCTTTCTCAAGTTTTCCTCTGATAATCAAATATTTTAGTATCTCGCCACGGCCCTTGTCCGATATACTTTCATATTCCACACTATCCAGATGAGCATCCAGTTCTTCCATCAAATCCTGCTCATAATAATAGTGCATCAGTTTTAAAATAATTTCGTTCCGGTATTTCTCCTGGATTGCATCATCCGCCATCAGATAATGAAATCTCTCTACGTTTTCCGCAGTCACTTCAGCCAAATCCTTGCCATTTGTACACATAAAGACATTATAACCGGTCACATTTCCAACCAGAGGGGAAATATCTTTCGCGATTTTGCCGGGTAACAACATTTTCTCCATGGTATATGGCACACTGTTCCCGAAACGGTTCCGGTTTTTATCTTCCAAAAGCACCGTATAGTCACTTCCAAACAAAGGTACATAGGCTTTTCCGTCAACCACCGGATATACATGTTCTTTCTCTGCAAGAGGCTGATACACAACCACCTGTCTGATATCCTTGCGTTCTGTCCGTATTAAATGGACAAACATCAACCTGCCAAGATTTGTGGCCACCTCTTCATTTACCATCCTTGGAACCAGAATGTTTTTGTAGAGATATGCCAAATCTTTATTGATATGCTGGCTGCAAATCTGTTGTATTACAAACTGTTCAATAACATTTCTGTAATTTGCATACAACTCCGGAAAACTTTCCCGGTTTCTATACACATTGGCATAGAGAAAAGCACTGCGTTCGTAATCGAGACTGTTCTGATAGGAAAAATACATCATAACAATCTTGGGCAAAGGCTCCATGCTGTTTGTATCAACAGACATCATATAATATTCATACAATCTGGTAATCCGGAGATTTCTCTCCACGCCCCTTGCGTACCAGATAAAATATTCCTTTCCTACTTTTCCGCCGCGAATCAGCATGGTGCAAAGCTCATTTAGCACAGCATCATCCGGTCTGTATGTATAGGACTTGCTCAAAAACTGGTAGATAACCGCAGAATACTCCTTGGTTTTCCCAATCAGGTACACCGCCTGGTCCACCATTTCACGGCTGAGCCATTCCTTTTTAGCGGCATAAAGGAGAAGCTGTTTTTCAAATGCCCCCAACTTCATCAGAAGTGCCGGATTTGCGTGAATAAGGTTCAGCGCCTCAATATAAATTACAGGGCTTGTACATCCTCTCTCAAACTGTTCTTCCAAAAACAAAAGTTTTTTCGTCGGGCTTTTGCCGTATTCCTCCGACAAATACAAGAGAAGCCATGCTACCCGCCACTCTTCTCTGTCTCGCTTATATATTTTAGCGACTTCTTCCGTAACTCTGTTTATGTACTCCTCATCTCCGCTGACCAAAGTAGTCAAATAGAGATAATATGCATAAATCACCGGATCTTCCAATGTGGCATTTTCCAGAGCGCCCTGTACCTGATCCAAAATCCAACCGGCCTCATTGTCTCTCTCCTGGGTAATCAGCATCTGTGCCTGGAACAATTTTCCCATGGCATCATCTTCGTTTATCGCCACAATGCGGTCAACAATTTTACCGGTCTCCTTCAACCAGGTTGCAGCACTGATTTTTTTCATGCGGAAAGCCTGGTAATATTCCATAAGTTGTACGGTGAGCCTCTTTTGCTCAACATTAAACCTGTTTCTTTTGGAGGGAAGTCCTTTATATACCGTCACCGGTACAGTCAGACGGTCATAGGCACTCTTCAAAACAACACAGCCCATATTTTTCCCTTCGTGAAGCAGTGTTGCGTCTACATATAAAGACAAGCTACATTTATTCCCTAAGAAATCATTGTCTGTAAGGTGTTCTTTCTCCGTGTACAGAAAGCCTCCTTCTGTCTCTACTTCCAAATCCACATAGCCCCATCCGTTTTTCATAATACTTATATTGTATTCTGCGATCTCTTCCGGATCATCCATACGGATTTCTGTTTCCTCTGTGAGATATTCTATTTTCTGTTTTTTATTAATGGAGATAAGAAATTCTTCCATATTCTGACGGTTGCCCGGACATACGGACAAGCCTTCATATATCTGATAATACTGCCTCTCACTTCCACCCAGTATTCTCTTGAATTCTTCCGAATAAAACAACTTAAGCGCTTCATTTGGATGGCCCTTAGCAAGATTGGCAAAATGGAATAAATTCTTTACATTACCCAGTGAAGATTCAACCTGACTATGTCCCATGCTGATGACATAGGGAAGATAGTACTCTCCCTGATTGCTTATAATCAGGAATTCTCCTTTAACCACTTCACCCTCTGCCACATTATCCGCGTGAAAATGATAGGCTATCTCTTCGCCATTTCCCAAAAAGGAAGTTGTCAGGCACTCCATACGGGGATCGGAAGAATAAACCATGCCTTCCAGCACCGCTTTACTTTCTCCATAAATTTGAAAAGACCCTTCTGCATCTTCTCCGGGTCTGAGCTGTAACTCTATTTTTGAGCATGAAAAATCCAGAGAACCATTATCATAATCGAAGTTCCCCTCCAGTATTCTCTCAATAACCTTCTTCATCATGCTCACCACTCTTTACTTTAGTATAACCTGTATAACCTTCACAAAGCCGGGCGTGCTTCGCACTCCGGCTCGCTTCGCGCTCTGTACTTCCTTGCAAAGCCGGGCGTGCTTTGCACTCTGGCTCGCTTCGTACTTTTCTTCACAAAGCCAGGCGTGCTTCGCACTCTGGCTCGCTTCGTACTTTTCTTCGCAAAGCCAGGCGTGCTTTGCACTCTGGCTCGCTTCGCGCGCCAGATATTTCCAACAAAAACGGCCGTCCTTTGTGCGGGCACAAGGCGGCGATTTTTGTTGGAAATGCCTGGCTTTGCGTTTACGAACATTATATCATTCTTACCCATTGTAAGGCAATTATAAAATGACAGATTAGCGAAGTTTTTGCCGGCCAAAATTTGTGATATTTTATTTTTTAAAAATGTTCTTGACTTTTTTTGTCTAAGGTGTATTATTGTATTAAGAGCGTGGTACAATAATACAAAAAGGAGGGAAAGTATGACTTGGATTTTAGATTCAGACAGACCGATTTATACCCAGTTGGTAGAACGTATCCAGATGCAAATCGTATCCGGAATGTATCCACCCGGCGGAAAGCTTCCCAGCGTGCGCGAATTGGCAGCCGAAGCAGCTGTCAACCCAAACACGATGCAAAAAGCTTTTGCTGAATTGGAACGAAGCGGTTTGATTATCACTCAGCGCACCAACGGGCGCAATGTAACGGAGGACACAGAAATGATTAATGCTATAAGGATGAACATTGCCCGGGAACATTTAAACCAGTTTATCGAAAAAATGCTGGAGCTGGGCTTCACAAAAGAACAAATTATTGAGTTTATTGAAAAAGCAGTTCAGGAGGGGTAACTATTATGAATAAACTTGTTGAAATTCAAGGCTTGGTAAAAGCCTATGATGCCCGCAACATTGCCGTAAACAATCTGACCCTGGCTATTCCGGAAGGAAAAATCATCGGTCTCCTTGGTCCTAACGGCAGCGGAAAAACCACATTAATCAAAATGCTGAACGGTCTTCTCACACCCACACAGGGCAGCATCCGTATCCGCGGCATGCAGCCGGGTCCCGAGACAAAGGCCTTGATTTCTTATCTGCCGGAGCGTCCTTATTTTAGCGGCAGCTCTACCGTACAGGGACTGGTAGAATTCTTTGCTGACTTCTACGCAGACTTTTCCAGCGAAAAAGCATACTCTATGTTAGCAGCGCTGGGTATTGATCCCAAAGCAAAAATGAAAACCTTGTCCAAAGGTACAAAAGAAAAGGTACAGCTCATTCTTGTTATGAGCCGTAATGCACAGCTTTACATCTTAGACGAGCCCATTGCCGGTGTTGATCCCGCTGCCAGAGACTACATACTGAAGACAATCATCACCAACTACAATCCCGAAGCAACCATTCTTTTGTCCACACATTTGATTACCGACATCGAAAATATTTTGGACGAAGTAATCTTCCTGCGCTACGGTCAGCTGGTGCTCCAGACCTCCGTAGACGACATTCGGGAAAATCACGGCAAATCCGTAGATGCATTCTTTAGGGAGGTGTTCGCATGTTAGGAAAATTGTTAAAACACGAATGGCGCTCCACCTGGAAGCTGCCCACAGCATTATGCTGCTTCACATTACTTATGACACTTATCGGGGCACTTTCTTTCAAAATGCCCATGTGGCAAAAACTGGTCGGTAACAACTCATCTTCCGTAACATTTATGGATTTGATGGCATTGGCAATCCTTATCACTTATTTTGTTGCAATTATCATTAGTTCCTATGCAATTATGATTTACTTTGCCATCCGGTTTTATAAAAACCTATATACCGACGAAGGCTATCTGATGTTTACACTGCCCACCACACCGAAAAAACTTATTTTAAGCAAGACACTAATCAGCGGAATTTGGAATCTCATAGCTTCCGCTTTGATGCTCGGTTCCATGTTTCTGCTTTTATATGTATTTATACGCACCATGATTAGCGATTCGGAATGGGTAGAAGTTTCCGCTGCGTTTGACCAATTGATACCTTCCATAAACGATGCATTCCAAAAATTTGCAGGCATCTCAATGGGCTTTTCAATTTTCATTTTTGCAATGATTATTATCGTATCCAGTTTTTCCGGTATGTTACTGATTTATCTTTGCATCTGTATCGGTCAATTATTCAAAAAACACAAAGTGGCAGCATCCATTATCACCTACCTGGTGGTAACCACTGTTGTCCAGACCTTTACCTCCGTAGCAATGATGCCTATCACATTCAAGCTGATGTTTGACATGGAAAGCATAGAAAATCTTCTGCTTGCATCTCCTGTGGAAGCAATGGTGGCACCCATGGGTATGATGATGCCCATCTATTACATCAGTCTCGCACTTTGCATAGTAGAAGGAATTGCATTCTTCTTTACTTGTACATTCATTTCAAAACGCAAATTAAACTTAGACTAAGCAAACATTTTAAAACCTCAGCATATATTACCTTAAGTAAATATGCTGAGGTCTTTTTATGTCCAATCATACAGACTCATCACCGGATTTGCATGCTTTGCAAGAAAACGACCAAACCGGTGTTTTGAGAATCAACGTTTTTTCTTCCCTGGGCATCATTCCCATCCCCGGGGCTACTGTTGCCATCTCTGACACGGCTAACCCCACCCAGATAATTGCCACTTTAACCACTGATGAATCGGGGCTTACGGAAGAGCTCCGCCTCCCTACTCCCCCCTTGGCACTTTCACTGTCTCCTTCCGAAATTCAACCTTATGCGGAGTATAACATCGAAGTCATTGCACAGGGCTATGAACCGGTACAGGTTTTCGGTTCCCAGCTACTTGCAAATGAATTTTCCCTGCAATCCATTCAGATGAATCCCTTAGATATAACCGAAGAAGACGAAAAGGTTGTCGTCATCCCCCCGCATACCTTGTTTGGTGATTTTCCTCCCAAAATACCGGAGGCAGAAATCAAGCCCATTGACGAAACGGGGGAAATTGTATTAAGCCGCGTTGTAATCCCGGAATACATCATCGTTCACGACGGGGTTCCATCCGATGACAGTGCACCTAATTACTGGGTAAAATACACAGATTACATCAAAAACGTAGCCTCCTCTGAAATCTACTCCACCTGGCCGGAGGCCACCATATATGCAAACATCCTGGCAATCATGTCCTTCACTTTGAACCGGGTATATACAGAATGGTACCGGAACAGAGGATATGATTTTACCATTACCTCCAGTACAGCTTACGACCAAAAATGGATTTACGGTAGAAACACCTATGAAAATATTGATGTACTTGTAGATAGCATTTTTAATAATTATCTGGCCAGACCCGGCGTCAGACAGCCCATTTTTACCACCTATTGTGATGGAAACCGGACTACCTGCGACGGCTTAAGCCAATGGGGTTCCAAATATCTGGGTGACGAAGGGTATTCTGCCATCGAAATCATCCGCTATTATTACGGAAATGATATGTATATCGCTACCGCAGAACAGATTTCCGGAGTTCCCTCCTCATTCCCCGGCTATAATCTGTCCATCGGTTCCTCGGGCGAAAAGGTCCGTCAGATGCAACAACAATTAAACCGGATTGCAGAAAACTATCCTGCCCTCCCCACTTTGGTAGCAGATGGTATTTTCGGCGCATTGACCGAGGAATCCGTCCGCACCTTTCAGCGTATTTTTGCCCTTCCTGTTACCGGAATTGTAGATTTTGCAACCTGGTATGCCATCTCCCGTATTTACGTGGGAGTAAGCAGAATCGCAGAGCCGGACTGATAGTTTAACTACTTTGGGGTATAAAATGCGAAACAAGGCATTTATACCCCAAAAATTTTGTCATATCTACCCTTAGGCACCAAAAAGGCTTTATTGGGAAGATAAAATTTATATTTATGTAAACCAAATTGGCTCATTTTCTACCCTTATAAGCGATTTTCATGCTAACGGCATGACATTTTTTCTCATTCCTTCTTCATTTCTATTGATTTTTACTTATTTTATCTACCCATAAAGCCCATTGAGGGCCCAAAGGGCAGACAAAGTCCGAAAACAGGTTTACATAATGCATTTTCTTATCATGCCAAATAAGCATCTATCGTTCTTTAGGGTAGAAGCGGCCTATAACGGTGCCGCATCCATAAAACAACCACAATGACAAGGCACATGGCCTACTTCAAATTCCCCATCCCTACAACTCCCAATTTACTCATCGCCATCACAAAAAAACTCCCGTCCATTACGGACGGGAGTACTTTCTTAACTTCTTAACCCGGTGACACTTCAAATCACACCCTAAAAACTGCGAAGCCTGTCCTGGCTGTCATCCTCGGTATTCTCAATCTTCACGATTTCCACATCATACCCGGCGCCCGGACTTACCTCCACATGAACCACATCACCTTCTTTATGACCAAGAAGGGCACTTCCAAGGGGAGATACATTGCTAATCAATCCTTGCAGCGAATTACCTCTGACTGTTGTTACGATGCGGTAAACTTCCTGAGAACCATCATCTGCAAAACGGATGGTAACCGTGTTGTTGATTCCCACCTCATCTTCTTTCGAAGCATCGGAAATCACCTCTGCAGTACGAATCATTCTCTCAAGATAACGGATACGGCTCTCATTTTTATTTTTCGCCTTCTTTGCCGCATAATATTCAAAATTTTCGCTGAGATCACCGTGGGACCTGGCCTCTTTCACATCCTCTATAAGTCTGGGACGTTCCACCAGCTTGCGGTATTCAATTTCCTCTTCCATTTTTTTGATATCGCTTGCGGTAAGTTGATTGTTCATTTCTACACCTTAATCTTCCTTCGCCAAAAGCATCATAATATCATTACTTCTGGCAACGAACTTGGTCATTTCCTCTGCATTTAAGGGAGCGTGCTGGATTTTTGCCAAATCATATAACTGCTCGCAAATCATCTGCACATTTTCACCCTCCTGATGTTCTGTCACATACTGCACAAGGGGATGGTTTGCATTCAATACCAAGGTCTCACCCTCTGCACCAAACATACCCATATCACCGCCCATGGCGTACATTTTCATCATATCCTGCATACGGCGGCTTTCCTCGGAAAGGGTAATCACAGCGGAAATCTTTTTATTTTTCAGTTTCTCTACTTTTACCTGAAGTTTTTCTTTCTTCAAAGCTTTTTTAATAATTCCGGAAATAGTTGCTGCCTGCTCTTCCATTTCCTTTTCTGCCTTCTTGGAAGTTTTTGCCTTGAACACATCCGTCAGGTCTGCATCAATACGCTGGAATTTAATGCCTTCATTCTTTGCTTCCAACTGGGAAATAAAGGGCTGGTCAATGTTGTGGGTAAGCACTACCGCATCCATTTTGGCAGCCTTAAACATATTTACATACTGACTCTGCTGGCGAAGGTCGGTAGCATAATAAATTACCTTTTCCTTCTTTTCTTCCCCATCTGCTCCGGTGCTCTCTTCTACGATTTCCGCTTCTACTTTTTCACCCTTTTCATCGGTTGCATTTTCTTCGGAAACCTCGTCTGGATCTACCTTATTTACCTCAAGGCATTCGGGAAGGGTCATATAAATACCGTCCAGATTTTTAAACAGAATATAGTCTGTCATCTTCTCGCAGAACTTATCGTCCTTCAGACAGCCATATTTGATAAAGGGACTGATATCATCCCAATATTTCTCATACTCTTCCTTTTCTGTCTTACAAAGACCGGACAGTTTATCAGCCACCTTCTTTGTAATGTAATCAGAAATTTTCTTTACAAATCCATCATTCTGAAGGGCACTTCTGGACACGTTAAGAGGCAGATCCGGACAGTCTATAACACCTTTCAAAAGCATTAAGAATTCCGGAATAACTTCTTTAATGTTATCCGCAATAAACACCTGATTGTTGTAAAGTTTAATCACGCCCTCAATGGATTCATACTCCATATTAATCTTAGGGAAGTACAAAATACCCTTCAGGTTAAAGGGATAATCCATATTTAAATGAATCCAGAATAAAGGCTCCTTGTAATCCTGAAATACCTTGCGATAGAACTCCAAATACTCTTCTCTGGTACACTCACTGGGAGTTTTTGTCCAAAGAGGGGTAGTCTCATTCAAAACCTCCGGTTCTTTTTCCTCACCTGCCTTAGTCAGGTAAATTTCTGTAGGCATGAAGGAACAGTATTTTTTAATAACCTCTCTTGCCTTATATTCATTACAAAACTCCAAACACTCTTCGTTCAGGAACAATGTGATAGTTGTTCCCACTTCCGTTCTGTCCCCGTCTTCCATGGAAAACTCTGTACCGCCATCACATTCCCAGTGTACTGCTTTTGCACCGTCTCTATAGGACAATGTATCAATGTGTACCTCATCTGCCACCATAAATGCGGAATAAAATCCAAGTCCGAAATGTCCGATAATCTGGTCTGAGTTACTCTTGTCCTTGTATTTTTCAATAAAGTCCGTAGCACCGGAAAAGGCAATCTGATTGATATATTCTTCTACCTCATCCGCTGTCATACCAAGACCATTATCTTTAAAAGTCAAGGTTTTTTCCGCCGGGTCAACAACCACATCCACCCTTGCTTTAAAACCTTCCGGAAGAGTATATTCTCCCATCATATCCAGTTTTTTCAGTTTTGTAATCGCATCACAGCCATTGGAAATTAATTCTCTGTAAAAAATATCATGGTCGGAATATAACCATTTTTTAATAATAGGAAAAATATTTTCACTATTGATCGATAAACTACCTGTCTTTACTGCCATAAAAAACACTTCCTTTCAAAAAAACTTCCATTGATACTAAGTTTAGTCCCCGTAAAAATAAAAGTCAATACAAAATTAGCACTCAGAACCTCCGAGTGCTAATATCATCCTTCAAACCCGCTCCTGTGGCGGATTTAGGCATTTCTAAACTTTTTCTAAACTGTGTTTTTAAGGCATGGAACTTTCATAAATGACCGTTGTGGCCCTCTCCGGATACAAGTCCGATTCAAATGTATAATAATTATGCTTTTCCGGTGCAATTTCCGTGTAAATAGCTTCATAAGCGGCAATCTGCTCATCTGTCTGCATAAAGCAAATATACTTATGTCCCCATTTTCTCGGACTGGTATCACAATGATACCAACCATCCCCAACGTTAACCAGATTCCACCAGTGATTGGACTCTCCACCGATTCTGGTCACGCACATATTTTCAATTCCTGCTCTGGTAAGCAATACTTCGTAAGTAGCATAATAAGCGTAACAATCACCGCTACGGTCATGCAATCCTTCATAGGCTCCTGCAAGCAGTCCTCTTTCTCCTGCACTGTAACTATATCGGATTTTAGTATGACACCAATCCCACAAAGCCTTCGCAATCTCCAGCTCTGTCATTTCGTCATTCACAACAGATGCAATCACTGCGTCTGCCATAGTCAAAATCTCTTCCTCCGTTACCGCAGGCGGATTCACAACCGTTACCACTATCGTCTGCCGGGTAACGTTTCCTGCAGCATCGGTAGCCGTATAAACAACTTCATATGTACCAACTGTGTTTAAGTCCACTGTGCTTGTATCTATTTCCAGCACACATTCGCCGCTGTCATCCGACATTTCAACCCCTCTCTTATAAGAGATATTGCTACCCGCTTCTACCGTCAGGTTCTTCACGCCTGTAAGTACAGGGGCGGTCACATCCGGTTCCACAATTTCCGGCTCTGTACTTTCCTCTTCCATGCTCTGCGTCTCTTCTGTTTCCGGAACCAAAGATTCTGTAGCCGGTTCACTCCAAACAGTTTCACTTTCCGCAGCACTTATGTCATTCTCCAAACCGGTGCTTGCTTCACTGCCCACCTCTGTATCCCCGGCACATGCCGACAGACACAACATTGTCACAGTTAAAATCCCTAAACACCACTTATTTAATCCACTTATCTTCTGTCTTTTCATCGCTCACATCTGACGCCTATAATGACTGGGCTCTATCCTCCACATTTTTCTTGAAATTCTGGACAACATGGTCATATTCTTGGTCCATATATTTAGATGTAATCAAGAAATCTGCCGTCGCTTTATTATTTGCAATAGGAATATCGTATACCTGGGCAATACGGAGAAGCGCTTTTACATCCGGGTCATGAGGTTGTGCCGTCAATGGATCGGAGAAAAAGATAATAAAATCTACTCGTCCTTCTACTATTTTAGCCCCAATCTGTTGATCGCCTCCCAAGGGTCCGCTGTTATATCCGCGCACGGGAAGTCCTGTCTTTTCCGAAATCATCCTTGCCGTAGTACCCGTACCGCAAAGGAAATGCTTTTTCAATATTTCCTTATTCTCATCGCACCATTTAATCAGCTCAGGCTTCATATTATCATGGGCTATGAGCGCAATATTTTTCTGTTTTCCAATTGTTAATGTAATAAAATCTGCCGCCATGTTACGCTCTCCTTTTAGGAAAAATATTTATCAAATACATCAAAAAAATCTGATGTCTTTACATCTTTGTTATGGATAAACTCCACCTGTTCCCAAGCTTCACTATTCAGCTTTCTGGTAAGGCCCTCTACAAACGCATCATATTCCTGCCCAAAGACTTCTTTTTTCCGTTCTTCCACTATCTTCAACTTATTGTTGTCCGTCTCCTCGCGGTTGAAAGTACTGGTACATCTGATAATATGATAACCGTTTCTGCTTTCCACTATGCCACTGATTTCGTTGTTACCCAAATTGAAGGCTGCCGTTTCAAAACTTTCATCCATTTCGCCTTTTCCAAAGGAATAGGTCAGCACTCCATCATCGCTATACTTACTTGCCAGGGTTGCAAAATCGTGTTCATTGCTGATTGCCAGTGCATGCACCTCTTGCGCCTTCTTATATGCCTGCGCTTTTGCACTCTCCGAATACTCTACCTTTTTGCCGGTTCCGTCAACCGTATAAGTCTTAATCAAAATATGCTGTATGGTAATAGTTCTCGCTTCGTCATCACTGATTTCGGGATTGATATCCCGGATAATCTGTTCATACACCTTTCCTGCCAGTGCATACTCTTCATACAATCTACGTACATCGCTGTGACTGATACCCATAAGTGCGATTTCCGTCTCATTCAAAGACTGGAAATACTCGTTTGCCGCCTGGTCCGCCAGGGCCAGTTCATATTCATCCAAAACAACACCCTTGCTTTTTGCCAAAAGTGTCATACTTTTTACCTGGGCCATTCTGGCAAGAACAGTTTCCTTCACATTCTCTTCCAATGTCACACCGTCCATGCTGGTTTCCCAAATCCGCTCACCATATACTGCCTCATACTGATTTTGTGTATTGGTAAGATAAATCATAATTTCCGGCAAAGTACAGGTAACAGTTTCAATTTTGAAAATTTCATCCTTCTTAAAACCGGTTGTGAGAACCACCTTTGTGTTCCCTTCCCCACAGGCCGTAAGGAAAAGGAGCAGGGCAACAAAGACAGCTCCCAATTTTGCCACTCTATTCCACTTCTTTTTCATTTACATACAAATCCTTCCAGAAAAAAACACCTATAGTATCATAACAGAAAACATAAATTTCCACAAGAAAAAACACATTCACGGCATCCACTTGCACAATGCAACTTTAATAACAAATTTCCCTTACCCGGCTTCCCCGGTTACTCTTCTCCACCACAATCTGATGGTCTATCCGTTCCCGCAGTTCCTGTACATGGGAAATAATACCGATGGTACGGTCTTTTCCGGTCAGCCCCTGCAAAGTTTCACATGCCTGGTCCAGGGATTCACTGTCCAGGGCGCCAAAACCTTCATCCACAAACAGGGCATCTACTTTAATTCCTCCACACAAAGACTGGATTACATCACTAAGTCCCAGCGCCAGGGATAAAGATGCCTTAAAGGATTCTCCGCCGGACAACGTCTTTACCGAACGCTTCTTGCCTGTATAATAATCCATCACTTCGATTTCAAGGCTGTTTTTTGTTCTTCCGTCAGAAATTTCTTCCAGACGCGACATCTCATAACGGCCACCGGTCATGTAGGAAAAACGCATATTAGCCGCTTTCAGTATCTCATCAAAATATCCGATAAGCACAAATTGCTCGAACACCATTCTCTTTTTATTATTTCCCGATGCCAGATTATCCAAATCCTTTACATAACCATATTCCGTACTGATTTTGGACAGTTTTTCCTGCTTTTCTTTCACAGAAGCCACCGTTCCGGCAAGTCTGTCTGAGAGACTTGTCAATTTTTTCTGCCCCTGTCTGGTTTCCTCTCTTTGTTGCTTTGCCTGTTCCAGTTTTTCCTGTAAATCTGTTTCATCCACAAGCTGCAACCCTTTTGTTTCCTCGCCCAAATGTTCTGCCAGGGTACTTACACCTGCAAGTTCTTCCTTATAAGCGGCAAGTTTCTGCTCTAAATCATTCCTCTCCTGTTCAGAGAGAACCGCTTGCCTAAATTCCTCCTCTGCATAGCCGCTTTCCCGCAAAGTCCGCTCAAATTCTTCTCTTGCCTCGGCAATTTGGCCTTCCAAGGACCCGATTTCCATTTTTACACTATTAATCTCATCACTTTTAGACTGGATCAGTCCACTAATCCGGTCATATTTTGTAACCTGTTCCCGGATCATAGCCTCCGAGGTCTCCTTGGGAGAAATTCCAATCAACGCAAACAGTTTCTGTCTTTCTTCCAGGTTCTTTGCGCCCTCTTTATATTCCGCCTCCAAGTCCGTCCGCTTCTCTTTTAAACTTTGCACAGAGGCATAAAGATTTGCCGCTTCGTCCTGTTTGGCGCGAAGTTCATTTTCTTTTTGCTCCAATGAATCCTTTAACCCCAGTAGCTCCTCCTCGGACAATACACCCTCTGCCGCTTCCGCAGGCATAGGATGTTCTACACTTCCGCATACAGGGCAGGGCATCCCCTCCTCAAGCAATCCGGCTACAATGCCTATTATTGCGTGTTTGTAGAGCCTGTCAGCCCTGTCATATACACCTTTTATGACATCTCTGTCTTTTTCTAAAACGGTATATTCATCCAAAATTTTCTTATGTTCTTTTTCGCTCCGGGCAGATTGTTTCTCACAATCCCCAACTGCTTCCTGTAAAAGGGTAAGACGCTGCAAAAACTGGTAATATGCCTCCAAGCCATCCCGGTTATCGTATATTTTTTGCAATTGTTCCTTTTCTTGTTTTAGACTTTCGATTTCCTTTTCCAGAATTAAATATCTGTCGTTATTTTTAGACATCTGGTTCAACAATGTAAGCAGTACTTTTTCTTTCCCCTGCACCACTGCCGCACCTTCTGCTTTTTTAATTATTTTCTGAATACCATCATAAAATTCTTGTTGACTAATTAAGTCATCACGTTTTTGGCACTCCTGCTTCCACTGTAACAGTTTACGGTTTTGTTCCAAGACCTTGGAAAGTTCCTTCGTCAATTCAAGGACTCTTCCATCTTCCACTGTATACCTCTTCTCACAGGCGGACAATTCACTTTTCAGTTCTTTTTTCCACTCTGTCAGACATTTTTCAATCGCTTCATAGTTCCAATTATCCGTTTCAGTCAACGTCTGCAATTCCTCACTTCTATGCGTAATAACAGCCGTTTCCATATCTACGCAGTCCAGAAGCAGTCTAATATCTTCTTCCAACTTATGTTTTTGTTCTGAAGCCTTTGCAAAGAGTGTTGTGGAGCGTTCCCTCAAATTTCTTGCGAACCGCTCATAGATGCCGGTGCCAAATATTTCACGGAAAATGTTGATTTTATCTTTTGCCGGTGCTGTAAGCATTTTGGAAAATTGTCCCTGGGCAATCATGGATATCTGTTTAAACTGTTCCGGTGCCAATACTAATATTTCCTGCATTTTGGCGTTCACTTCTTTTACACCTTCCAACACTTTTCCATCCGGAAGATAAAGAATGGCATTCTCTTTTTCCTTTGTAAGTTCACTGCCACCATTCTTTTTCTTCTTTGGGCGCAGATATTCCGGATTACGCAGTATACGGTATTCCTGCCCTTTATGAGTCATGGTAAGTTCTATAAAGGTAGGTGCTTCGTCCGCCGCAAAATCGCTTCGTACACTCCCCTTTTCCCTTGTTTCCCCACTGAGCGTTCCATAAAGCCCGTAGGTTATGGCATCAAAAATAGTAGTCTTTCCCGCCCCGGTATCACCGGTAATCAGAAAAAGACCTGTCCCCTGAAATTTCTTGAACTCTATTTCCACCTTATCTTTATAAGGTCCCCATGCACTAATAATCAAATAATCCGGTCTCATATCGGCATCTCCTCTTACTCTTCCGCGTTCTCAGCTGCCCATTTTATGATTTCCATCCGCATCTCATCAGGTCGTTCCCCTTTTAGCATCTCATAAAAATCAGAAAAGAGTTCCACAGTTGTTTTTTGCCCCAAATCCGCTTTCAATTCTAATTCACTATTTTCTTCTTTTAAATTCTTCTGCAGCACAATCTGCATCACATTCGGATACACGCTCCTGAGACTGCCGATCGGATCAAGCAACTCCACCTCATCCGTAAGAACTGCCTGGATGTAATCCTCTTTTGTACTCAAACTTTCCACCTGTCCCTGCAACATAAGATTAGCAAGACTTCCTTGGAGAATTCTCATCTCATGCAGTGGTTTCAGTTCCCTTTTCACAACTTCCAACTCCCCTTTTTGTTGTAAGGAAACCACATTCACATATTTGCATCCCTTTACCTCCGAGAAGGAGTACTTTAGCGGCGAACCCGCATAATACACTTCTCCCTTACCGACGCGCTGAGGTTTATGAATGTGCCCCAGTGCCACATAATCAAACATGCCAAACAAGGAGGCAGACACATTATCCAATCCTCCTACATTCACCTTTGTTTCCGAATCAGAAAGTTCGGGAGTCTCACCACTTTCTCCGGTCACAAAAAAGTGCGTCACAAGTACATTTCTGGTCCGCATATCCAACGTCATCGGCACTTTAGCAAGAATACTTTCCACTGCCTCCAAGCTGTTTTGGCACCCTACCACCGCAGGTTTCACAAAGGGCAGACAAACAAAACGTACTTGTCCATATTCATCTTCAAGCACTACCTGCTTTACTTCCCCTTCATCGCCGCCGGCAATATACAGGCCCTGTTTTTCCAGAATTTTATCTGCAAAAGCCACCCTCTCGCCGCTGTCATGATTTCCGCTAATCATAATAACCGGAATCTTCTCTGCCAGCAATGAAGTCAGAAAGTCATCTAAAAGTTCCACTGCCTCCGTGGAAGGAATTGCCCGGTCATAAATATCCCCTGCAATCACTACCGCATCCACTTTTTCTTCTCTTGCAATGCCCTCAATCTGCTCTAATATATATTTCTGGTCCTCAATCATGGAGAAACCGTTCACGTTCTTTCCGATGTGCAAATCACTTGTGTGTAAGAACTTCATAAGCACCATTTCCTCTCGTTTACTGCCAATACAATTCTACCATATTTTTGGCATTGTTGCATCAACATAAAAGAGATGATTGTCACCAACCATCTCTCTTTTTACATAGTTTAAACTCTTATTTAATTACATGAATCCAGCCTTCGGGAGCTTCAATGCGGCCCATCTGGATGCCGGTAAGTGTGTCATATAATTTCTTTGTGATAGGTCCCATCTCTGTCATACCGCTGGGCAGGCAGATTTCCTTACCATGGTCTACGATCTTACCTACGGGAGAGATAACTGCTGCCGTTCCGCAAAGACCACACTCAGCCATATCTTCCAGTTCGGAAAGATATACTTCTCTTTCTTCTACTTCCAGTCCCAGATATTCCTTTGCAACATAAACCAAGGAACGTCTTGTGATGGAGGGCAGGATACTGCTGGACTTAGGTGTTACCACCTTACCGTCTTTTGTTACAAACAAGAAGTTTGCTCCACCGGTTTCCTCTACTTTAGTTCTTGTTGCAGGATCAAGGTACATATTCTCATCATAACCTTCTTCATGTGCGGTTACGATAGCATGTAAGCTCATGGCATAGTTCAGACCCGCTTTAATATGTCCTGTACCATTCGGAGCGGCACGGTCAAAATCACTTACCTTGATTGTAAGAGGCTTCACGCCGCCTTTGAAATAAGGACCAACCGGTGTACAGAATGCCCTGAACTGATACTCTGTTGCAGGTTTAACACCGATAACGGGATTTATGCCGAACATATAAGGACGGATGTAGAGAGTTGCACCACTGCCGTAAGGAGGTACAAATGCCTCGTTTGCAGCAACAACCTCTGTAATCGCCTCGATAAAACGCTCTTTGGGGAACACAGGCATTTCCAGTCTCTTTGCAGAGTCAATCATACGGTCTGCATTTAAGTCAGGACGGAAAGTAACAATGTGTCCATCCTCTGTTGTGTATGCCTTCAGACCTTCAAAAACAGTCTGTGCATACTGCAACACGCCTGCGCACTCACTCATGGTAATCATGGGATCGTCAATAAGAGCACCTGCATCCCAAGCTCCATCTTTAAAATTTGAAACATATCTCTTGTCGGTCTCCATATAACCGAATCCGAGATTGGACCAATCAATGTTTTTCTTTTCCATTTTATTTCCATCCTCCGTTTGACTGATAAATATTGTAAAACAATGGCTTTTCACCGCTTTTAAACATTATCGTACTAACGCGGCAAATTGTCAAGAATTTACTTCACATACCTTTACTATATATTTCCTATTTTTTTCTCTCGTATTTTACAAAGTGATAAGTCAGATCAAAATATACCTGCTCGTCACTGTCAGCCGTCACTTCCCACTCCGGATCATTGTCCAGATTAGGGAAATAAGTATCTGCTTCGTAAGCGTGGTCTATCTTGGTCACGTGGGCTGTATCACAATAGGGCAACATCTGTCTATAGATGCTGTCACCGCCGATTACATAAATATCTTCACTGTTATATTTCTTCAGTTCCTCCAACAACTCCTCCAGGCTATGTACAACAATGGCCCCATTTACTGTATAATCCTTGTTTTTGGAAAGAATAATGTTTGTTCTGTTTTTTAAGGGCTGTCCGCCGGGAAAGGTTTCCAATGTCTTTCTTCCCAGAACCACCACATTGCCCGTGGTCAGTTCGCGGAACATTTTCATATCATTTGGAATACTTACCAACAATTTATTCTTGTTCCCGATTGCCCAGTTCTCATCTACTGCTACTACAAAATTCATATGCTGCCTCCTTAAATTGCAATGGGGATGTTTTCAATCTGGGGACCGAATTCATATCCCTCTACCTTTACATCATCCCTGGTAAACTGATAGAAATCCTTAATCTCCGGGTTGATCCAGAACTTAGGTGCTTCTTTTGGCTCTCTGGAAATCAGTTCCTTGATAATCGGAATATGTTTGTCGTAAATGTGGGCGTCCGCAATGACATGCACCAATTCCCCTACATTCATGTCGCAAACCTGTGCCAGCATATGGACAAGCACTGCATACTGTACCACATTCCAGTTATTCGCCGCCAGTACATCCTGGGAACGCTGATTTAATACTGCATTTAAGGTCAGGCGGTCCTCTCCGGGCTTCTGGGTAACATTAAAGGTCATACTATATGCACAAGGATACAAATTCATCTCATGCAAATCCTGATGCACATAGATATTGGTCATAATCCTGCGGCTAAAGGGATTGTTTTTCAAATCATAAATCACCCTGTCCACCTGATCCATCAGACCTTCTTTATACTGGTGTTTTACCCCAAGCTGATAACCATATGCCTTACCAATGGAGCCATCTTCATCTGCCCACTCATCCCAGATATGGCTGTGCAGGTCATTGATGTTATTGGACTTTTGCTGCCAAATCCACAAAATCTCATCGGTTGCGGATTTCAGAGCGGTACGTCTCAAAGTAAGAATGGGAAATTCCTTGGACAGATCGTAACGGTTTACCACACCAAATTTCTTTATGGTGTAGGCCGGAGTTCCATCCTCCCAGTGAGGACGTACTTTTTCCCCTTCCGTGCTGGTTCCGTTCTCCAGAATATCTTTGCACATATCAATAAAAACTTTATCTGCGTAACTCATGCCTTTTCTCCTTTAATTGTCATATTTATCACACAGCGAAATAATCTGGTCTGCAAATTTTGCCAAATCCTTGTTTGCTCCGCCTTCATTCTTTTTAATAACCGCAAGCAATCTGTTTCCGGCTGCCAAAAGCCTTGCATATACACCGCTTGCCGGCTTCTCTTTCTTCTTAAGAGGTATGGGGCTTGCCTCATATTCCAGCTTGCCGCTTGCCAGATTAAATACTGTTCCACTGTAGGGGGCATAGGCTTTAATGCCATGTTCCACCATCAGACACTCCACAAAGGAGGTACACACATGATCCTCTCCGTGTACCACAAAAACCTTGCGGGGCTTTTCTTCAAACGCGGTAATCCACTCTATGAGACCGTTCTTGTCTGCATGGCCGCTAAGACCTGCAATTTTACAAATCTTCGCCCTTACTTCAATAGGCTCCCCAAAAAGTTTCACCTCTTTTGCGCCTTCCAAAATGGCTCTTCCAAGAGTTCCCACAGACTGATATCCTACAAACAAAACCGTAGATTCCGGTCTCCATAAGTTGTGCTTCAGGTGATGCCTGATACGACCCGCCTCACACATGCCGGAAGCAGATAAAATCACTTTCGGTGTCTCATCGAAGTTGATGGCCTTTGATTCATCACTGGTAATGGATAATTTCAATCCCGGGAAAATAAGGGGATTGATTTTTTGTTTTACCATCTCCATGGCTTCTTCATCAAAACACTCCCACTGGTTTGCATTGTCCTGAAAAATTGTAGTGGCACGGACCGCCATGGGACTGTCCACATAAACAGGAAAATCATCATGTCCGTGAATCAGACCTTCTTTTTTAATTTTTCTTATAAAATATAACATCTCTTGGGTTCTTCCCACCGCAAAAGATGGAATAATCACATTTCCGCCCCTGTCAAAGGTTTCCTGGATTACCTTGGTCAGTTCTTTAATATAATCCGGTCTATCCGCACCATGCAGTCTGTCACCATAGGTGGACTCCATAACCACATAGTCTGCCTTGGCGGTAGGAATCGGATCTCTAAGCAAGGGTTGGCTCTTATTTCCGATATCTCCGGAAAATACCACTTTCTTTTCCACGTCCCCTTCTTTCAGCCACACTTCAATGCTGGCGGAACCAAGGAGATGCCCAATATCCGTAAAACGGATTTTAACACCCTCACATACCTCTATCTGCTGATTGTAACTGCAAGGAACAATGCGTTTGATAATCCCCTCCGCATCCTCCATGGTAAACTCCGGTTCTACCAAAGGATTGCTCGCACTTCTCTTTGCCTTACGGTTCTTCCATTCTGCTTCCATCATCTGGATATGGGCACAGTCACGGAGCATAATATCGCACAAATCCGCCGAGGCGATTGTGGTAAACACCTGCCCCCTAAAGCCCCTTGCATATAGCCTTGGAAGCATACCCGAATGGTCCACATGGGCATGGGTCAAAAGCACATAATCAATCTGGGCTTCACTGACCGGAAGCGGGGCATTTTCAAACAAATTTACTCCCTGCTCCATTCCGTAATCCACTAAAATGATTTTTTCTCCCACCTCAATAAAATGACAACTTCCCGTCACCTCATGGGCTGCTCCGATAAACGTCAGTTTCATACTACCACCTACCCTTTCCCTTCAAAAGCCGGTTCTATTTTAACGCATCTGCCATCTCGTAGAAATGATAATACATTCCTTTCCTCTCAAGTAATTGCTCATGGTTTCCTTCTTCCACAATGCCCTCTTCCGTCAACACTAAAATCCTATCTGAATTTTTAATCGTTGAAAGTCTGTGGGCAATAGTGAGTGTGGTCCTGCCTTCAGACAACTTTGCCAAAGACTTTGCCACCGCAAATTCACTTTCATTATCCAGTGCAGAGGTTGCCTCATCCAAAATAATAATGGGGGGATTTTTCAAAAACACTCTGGCAATACTGATACGCTGTTTCTGTCCACCGGACAGTTTCACGCCTCTCTCACCCACATAAGTATTATATCCATCTTTCAATTCCATGATAAATTCATGGGCACCGGCCTTCTTCGCCGCATCCATTACTTCGTCCATGGACGCTCCCGGCTTACCATAGGAAATATTCTCATAAACCGTACCGGAGAACAGATACACATCCTGCTGCACGATACCGATATTGCCACGCAGGCTCTTTAAGGTATAAGATTTTATATCCTTACCATCCAATGTTATAGAACCACCCGTCACATCGTAAAAACGGGGAATCAGATTACAAAGAGTGGTCTTTCCGCCACCGGAAGGTCCCACTATAGCCAGTTTTTCTCCCGCATTGATATGCAGGTTCAGATTGCGGAACACCTGATTATGGTCGTCGGGATATTCAAAGCTTACATTTTCAAATACAATATTTCCCTTTGGCTCTGTGAGGGGCACTGCATCCGGCTCATCAAAAATCTCAATATCTGCATCCACAATTTGTAAAAATCTCTCGATACCGGTCATTCCTCTTTGGAACTGCTCTGCAAATTCAATAATACGTCTAATGGTGGCAATCAAGGTGGATACATACATAATATATGCCACCAGATCCCCCGGGGCTATTTTTCCGTTTACCATGAAAATACCACCGGCAACCACTACCATTAAATACATCAAACCGTCAAACATTTTTACAGTGGTATGGAAAGCCGCCATATAATGATAGGTCAACGTCTTAATATCCAGGAATGCTTTATTATCCTTAGAAAACTTTTCATTTTCCACTTCTTCATTGGCAAACGCCTTTACTACTTTATGTCCAAGCAGACTGTCCTCTATACGGGCATTGAGTTCACCAATCTGATTTCTCTGCTTGCGGAATGCCCCGCGCATCCTAAAATTCAGTTTCATACAAACAACTGTCATAAGAGGCACACAAAGGAAAATCAGCACCGTCAGTCCCACGTGGATTCTGGCAAGGATGATAAAGGAAATCACCGCCTTAATTCCTGCAATAAAAAACTCTTCGGGACAATGATGGGCAAATTCCGTTACATCAAAAAGGTCGTTGGTAATACGCCCCATAATCTGGCCCACTTTTGTATTACTATAATATGTGTTGGATAATTTCTGGAGATGAGTATATGCGTCCCGCCGCATATCCGTTTCAATCTTCGCACCCATAATGTGACCCACGCCCGCCATATAATAGCTGGCAAGACCATCCACCAGACGAAGCGCCAGATATAATAGTCCCAGGCCACCAATGGTCCTTACGGAAAGTGCCGCCAAATCACTGATACCCTGATTGGTGATATAACGCATGATAAGAGGCAGCACCAACTCACAAACCGTGGTCAGTGCTGCACAGAATAAGTCTAGGAATAATGTTACTTTATAATTTTTGAAATAAGGAATAAATCTCTTTAACAGTTCTTTTGATGTGTAATGCTTCGGTTCCATAGCAAGTCCTTTTCATCTCTTTTTCACTACTTCTATCTTACACAACTTAAAAGACTCTTGCAATCTTTTTGTGCCTCATATCCGTCCAAATACCTACAATAAAAGGCAGAGAATTTTCTCTGCCTTTCTTTCTTGATTCTTATTACAGCTTCCGATACGCGTCTGCATACATATACCACGCAAAAAGCAAAAGCGCAATACTAAGGATTATAAGCACATTTGCCATTACCAAAGGAATATCCACCCAGAAAAGCAACAGACAAATCACAGCAAAATAAACAGCTGTGCTAACCTTGCCAAACCAAAGTGCTCCGGGAAGCTTCTTATTCTCTTTCAATTTAAACCAACCACGGATCAACATGTATATTTCCTTTACCACCATGACCCCAAACACGATCCAAAGTAATCTATACTTACTTGCCAGGCAAAGTGCCATGGCTGCATGGGTAAGTTTATCCGCCAGAGGATCAATACACTTTCCCAGCTCTGTAATCATATTAAACTTTCTTGCAATAAATCCATCTAAAAAATCCGTCAGTGTTGAAACAATAACTACAATTCCCGCTTTATAATAATCCATTTCTGTGTCTGCCGTCAGGTACAGATAGCAAAACACAGGTATAAGAATAAATCGGAAATAACTCATGATATTCGGTAACGTCCAAATATCCTCCTTCCTGAACTTCAGGTTTGATAAAGTGCCACTCATATAATACTCCCACACGTCAAAACATATTTTACTTATTTTACTATAATATAACATTCTTGTGCAAATTTCCATGCCTAAAATACTAGAAAATCATAAATTTTATAGAATTAATTGGTAATAAATCACTTTTTAGTACGTTTTTAAATTGTGAAAAATTTTTGCAAAAAAAATACAATTTAAGTGTTGACAAATAAAACCCCTTATAGTATAGTAGTATTTGTCTTTCAGATGAGAGACAAAATGCGCGAGTGGCTCAGCGGTGGAGCACCTCCTTGCCAAGGAGGGGGTCGCGGGTTCGATCCCCGTCTCGCGCTCTTTTATTTAAGGGTCTCGGGCTTGCATGAATGCGGGTTTGGGGCTTTTTATTTTGCCTAAATACCCCAATCCTCAGAATAACAACTTAGAAGTTGTTTGGTAAATTGGGAGTTGTGTTGTTCGTGATAAGCCTGTTTTTGCGACCGATTCTACATATTACGGACCTAATTAATGATTTCGCTGAACAAATATGTTATTTTTGAACTCATTTTACCATCCGTCGAGAGTTTTTACGTACTAGATACTATTACCCGCCTGCCAAGTACGTAAAATAACGTGTCACATATCCCTTCTACTAGCCTAATTCTGCAAAAATTACGTACCAAGAACTCACCATAAAACGCTTAGGTACGTAAATTAGACCAATGCATCTCTAATTCTGGACGCATTTTACGTATCCGGAACGGACTTTAACCATCCTGGTACGTAATTTTACAGTTTTAATTGATTTAGAGAGAAAATAATTTCAAAAAACAAAATCTACTCTGTCCCCCCCTTCGGAATATCCCCCCTCACTTCCACCTTTAACGCTTTTGCTCTTTTCCACACATACACTACATGGCACACTACAGTAATCAATACCGGAACCGCGGTAAGCAAAAGCAAGACAACAAATTCCAGCCAATCCCCCATCCTGCTTAGTCCTGAAAACTTATTCTCACCATATAACACATATCCCCCGTCAACCATGTGCATAAACAACAGATTTATTAAAATCATGGATATCTCCAAAATATAGGATACATAAAACCTCTTTTTCCCTTTTTTCACCGAAAGAATTGCATTGGCAATGCCAAAAATGAAAACCAAAAGGAATACCACTTCCCAAACCACTGTAACAATATCAAATACTCTTATACTCATTTTGTTCCCCTCTTTCTGTTCTTCTCATTTTCCATTTTGCCACGAACCACAACATTACAAAACAGTTGTATAAAAGGGAAGAAACGTTTCGTTTCTTCCCTTTTTATCTATTCCTCAGGCATCATATCCGCATATTTAATTCTATATATTCTTTGTAAAGAATCATTAATACGCTCTTCTGAAATGGTACCGTTTTTCACTGCCTCCAACACCGCTGTATAGGCAATGTTATAATCCTCCGGCATAAGCAGCATATCACATCCGGCTTTGAGTGCCAAAATCGCTGCATCATCTGCGCCATTATAATCTGCTATCGCTTTCATATTTAATGCGTCTGTAATAATAACGCCTTCAAAACCAAGCTCGTTTCTTAAAATATCCGTCACAATGGTTTTGGAGAAGGTTGCAGAAGTCTGGTCTCCGGTCAGTCCGGGAGCAGACATATGGGTAATCATAATAAAGTCCACACCGGCTTCAATTCCGGCCTCATAAACTTTAAATTCATTATTGCGGAAATCCTCTGCGCTTCTTCCTGTGCTGGCCAGTCCATTATGGGTATCTTCTGTACTGCTGCCGATACCGGGAAAATGTTTCAAGCAGGAGCTGACTCCGTTTTCTTCCAAGCCCTTTACCATGGCAGATACCATCTGGGCAACCAGGGTTGCATCACTACCAAAAGATCTGTCTCCGATAATGCTGCCTTCCACGTTATTGATATCTGCTACCGGTGCAAAATCCAAGTTAAATCCAAGCGGTGTTAAATAATTTGCGATACGTTGTCCTGCCAGGAACGCATTGTCCGGATTTCCTGCGGCACCAATCACTGCGGGGGCACCCACATTTATCCCAAGACCGGCATCCGCCACTCTGCTGACACGGCCACCCTCTTCATCTACGGCAATGAACATAGGGTATCTGTTATACACCACAGAATTACTAATCATTTCCGTAATCTGCTCCTGAGACTGAATATTTTTGGCAAAGTATATCAAACCACCCACAGGATTTGCATTTAACGCTTCTTTTGTACTCTCGCCTGCCTTTTGGGCGGTTTTCACTCCGGTAATCGCCTCAGGCGTAACAATAAACAGACCCGCTACCTTATCTTCCAGCGGCATTGCACTGATTAATTGGCTGATAATCTCGTCAAGCTTCTCTTCCGGGGTAAGTTCCGGTATGTAATCAGACGGGTCCGGCTCCTCGATTTCATCATCCAAAAGGTCTGAAACCTGCTGGGACATCCCACTTTGGGAATCCGGCTCCTGTACACTTCCCGGCTCCCGGTTTTGTCCTGTCCCCCCACTGCTTCCTGCCGGCAAAATACGGCTCACACCATAAACTCCGCCTGCCACCACGGCACAAAGCAAGAAGAGCAACGTAAAATACACCATAAATTGATTTCTCATACGGCGTTTCCGTCTGGCTTCTCTTTTTTTGATTTGTTCTTCTATATCAAAGTTCCCGTTGTTATCCATTTTCATTCTCCATTAGCAAAATATCTCTATTTAAGTCATTTCCATCCAACAACATCTTACCTTATTTTGTATATTATTTCCACTGAAAAATAAAAAACAATGAAGCAGGTCAAAAGACCTGCTTCCGCTTATTCTGTCCAAATCGTGATAGATTTAATAACCGGTTGTTCTTCCGCCGGTATTGTGCCGTTGTTGTCTACAGGCTTAGAATCGCTACAAACAGCATCCACAATATCCATTCCTTCCGTTACATAGCCAAATACTGCATATAATCCATCCAAGGAGTCGGGGCAATCCTGATGCACAATGAAAAATTGTGAGCTTGCACTGTCATAAGGGGTAGCACGCGCCATGGAAATAGCACCTCTGGTATGGGACAGTGTATTGTTATATCCGTTTGCCGTAAATTCACCTGCAATCTTCTTGTCCGCTCCCCCGGTTCCATTCCCCTTAGGATCGCCGCCCTGCATCATAAAGCCTTCCATAATACGATGGAAGGTAAGCCCATCATAAAAACCACTTTCTGCCAGTGTCACAAAATTATCTACCGTAATGGGTGCGGCAATTTGATCCAGTTTCACCGTAATAGTTCCGTAGTTTTCAATCTCAATATCTGCATAATAGGTAAGAGCCATATCAATGGATAGTTCTTCCGTATTCACCGTCTTATTACTTTCCACCGTTGTTTTGCCTGTATCGCCCGTAGCTGTACCGCTGGTCAGTGTCATTCCCGGCCTTGTAAGGGCATAAATAACCGCCGACAAACACAGGCACACACCCACTGCAATTGCAATTTTTGTAATTCTTTTTTGTTTCTTTTCCTTTAATCTCTGCTGCTCTTTGGCAGCATGATTCACCAATTTCGCCATAATAGTCCTCCCAACGACTTAATCCTCGCGAATATCAGTATAACACGAGACAGAGTATCACGCACCACCTTTCACAAAAGGTTCAGAAAGATAAGACCGGTCTGCATTTATGAGACATGAAAAGGGCACATCGATTATCATTCAATCAATGCGCCCTTTTAAACTATGCTATCCAATGGTATTTACCTCCGTTCTTATTTATTTACAAGGTATTCAAAAATATTCAATTGTGATATCCATATTTTTCTTTTGTATCTTTCCACTTTTTCTTTTGTACTAATGTACTGTAACGTTAAATTTTATCTTTTGTAAACCGTTACCTTTTCTTGTGTACTTGATTAATCTTTTCTCCTTCGTTTTTTTATTCATTTGTATATTATATGGATATTTTTTGAGGTAGAACTTTAATGTTTAGGTGGACCGTACCTCGCTTTCTTTAGTATTTTATCTATCTGATTATCTCTTGTTTGTAACTTCATTATATTTCACCTTTTGTCATTTGTCAACACATTTTTCTCATTTTATTTATATTTTTTGTAAATTCTTCCATTTTCGACAAATATTCACATTATTCTACATATAACAACAGCCGCCACAGTAGATGAGTTGTTATCTTTTGTACTGTAGCGGCTATATTTATTCTTTTTAAATGCTAAATATTGGAGTTTCAGATATCTAAATTCTCAATTAAGAATTGGGATTTTGGGAATATAGGTTGATGATCAACTGTACAGGATCCGCGGTAAATTCTGTAGTCGGCTCCTTGGTATGCATAAACTGGATACAGCGACCATCATCAGCTACGCCCTGCCATTCATACATGCCCAAAAAATCAAATGTTCCCGGTGCCACTTCTTCCGGATAAAGGAAAGACGTTGCGAAAGCAAATCCTTCTGCCTTGAGTGCATCAATATATGCAGCAACTTCATCCACGCTTGCAACATCAATATACACACGCCAACAATCATATCCGTTTTCGCTCTCTGTATAAGCATTATACATCATAACGACATTCCCTGCCCCGATATATTTCGTCCCTTCGGTAATGTAATCTGCAACAGGCCATTCAATATCGTTTTTCTCTACAAAGTATAATTCAAGCCCCTCATAGGGATCTATGCCTCTCTCTTTAAAGCTCTCCAAATCTTCCCAATAGTACAAAATGCTCTCATCCAGGATACGTTCATCCATCTCCTCGTAAGGTACGCCCATTGTAAAATAGATGTATTTGCAAACTTCACTTACCTGCTCCTGTGTAAGCCCCTCTACCTTTCTGTCCACAAGGGGTGCGGGATCATCGGGAGACTTTGGAGCCACCAGCACATTCGTTCCGTCATCGGAAATATCTTCGGATGTGCTATCCGGTTTCTCGTCTGTATCCGTTACACTGTCCGGCTGCTCTTCAACATCAGAGGTCTTGTCCTCCTGCTGCATAGTGCTGCCCGGTATCTTTTCCCCACTGCTTATGTTCTTTTCATCGTCTCCACCGCTACAAGCAGCAAGTGATAACAACAGTGCGAAGGTCAGTAAAAGTGTTATAATCTTCTTCATAAGTACAAACTCCTTTTCTCTGTCTTCATTATCGAAAGTACAAAAGTTTATTCCACCCGTGATAACCACGTGTAATTATTATAGCATATCGCCAACACACATCACAACAAAAAAGAAGCAGGTTGTTTCGTTTGCACGTACCTGCTTCTTTTGTATCCTTTATTTACTTATAACTGTGCAATTACAAAGATATCATAAATGGCTTTGATTGCTGTTTCAAAGTCTGCATTCTCAACACCGATAATAATATTCAGCTCAGAGGAACCCTGGTCAATCATCTTAACGTTAACATCTGCGTGAGCAAGTGCAGCAAAGATTCTGCCTGCTGTACCTCTCATGGATTTCATACCACGGCCAACTACCGCAATCAGTGCTAAATCAGACTCGATATCAATATAATCAGGATTTGCCAGTCTGTGAAGACCTGCAACCACCTTCTGCTCCTTGTGCATGAACTCATCCTGATGAACAAATACTGTCATGGTATCAATACCGGAGGGAACATGTTCAAAGGAAATACCATTCTCCTCAAATGCCTGAAGAACCTTACGGCCAAAACCGATTTCAGAGTTCATCTTATCCTTTTCAATATTGATGGCGCAGAAACCTTTTTTACCTGCAACACCGGTAATCACATATTTGGATTTCTGACAGGTACTTCCCACAATCCATGTGCCGTTATCTTCCGGACGGTTTGTGTTACGGATATTGATGGGAATACCCTGCTGGCGAACGGGGAAAATAGCATCCTCGTGCAAAACACCTGCACCCATGTATGCAAGCTCACGGAGCTCTCTGTATGTGATTACTTCAATCGCTTCAGGATTATCAATAATTCTGGGGTCTGCAATCAAAAATCCGGATACATCTGTCCAGTTTTCATATACGTCAGCTTTGATTGCTTTTGCAACGATGGAACCGGTAATATCAGAACCGCCTCTGGAAAAGGTCTTTACTCTTCCGTCCGCATAGGCGCCATAGAAACCGGGAACTACTGCATTTTTGCATTTGGCCAATCTTTCAGACATTACTTCATTTGTCAAATCAGCGTCAAAATTTCCATTCTCATCGAAGAAAATAACTTCTGCCGCATCGATAAATTCGAAGCCCAGATATTTTGCCATGATAATACCGTTTAAATATTCACCTCTGGAAGCCGCATAGTTATCGCCTGTCTTTTCCTTGAAGTTCTTTTCGATTACCTTAAACTCTTCCTCTAAAGAAAGATCCAGTTTCAACCCGTCAATAATTTCCTGATAACGGGCCTTGATATCCTGCAATTCTTTCTTGAAATCTTTTCCTTTTTCAGCCAGAGCATAACAGCCATAAAGCATATCTGTAACTTTTGTATCTGCACTGAATCTTTTTCCCGGTGCGGAAGGGACTACAAATGCTCTTTCCTTATCTGCACGGATAATATTTCCCACTTTGACAAACTGTTCTGCGCTGGCAAGGGAACTTCCACCAAATTTAACTACTTTTCTCATTTTTATCTCCTCATCGCTTCTGTCTTTATATTTCAAACAGATGGTCAATCAATTTATGACCTTCCGCCACATAATTTCCGCTCATCCGGCCTTCTCTTTCATTGTAGTTCCAGGTCTCGTTCTTAAGAGAAGTACTGTCATACAACATATACGGCACATTGTCGGAGGTATGGGTTCTGACTCTGATTGGTGTGGGATGATCCGGCAAAACAAGCATTCTGAAATCCTGTCCTGCTGCCGCCAATTTTTCTGCCACAGGACCGATTACCCTGCTGTCCAGATACTCAATGGCTTTTACTTTCTTTTCCACGCTGCCCTGGTGCCCCATCTCGTCGGGAGCCTCTACATGAATATACGCGAAATCAAAGTTTTCGTCAACAAGTGCTTTTACCGCTGCCTCAACTTTTCCCTCGTAGTTTGTATGAAGACCACCGTTTGCGCCTTCCACCTCTACCACAGCCATGCCTGCACCAACCGCGATACCCTTAAGCAGGTCCACCGCAGAAACCATAACACCCTTTTTGCCGGTTTTCTCTTCAAAAGAGGAAAGCATGGGCTTTGTACCTGCACCCCAGAACCAGCAGCAGTTTGCAGGGTTTAATCCCTGTTCCTTACGCTTCACATTAATAGGGTGATTTACCAGGATGTCATAACTCTTCTTCATCATGGTATAAAACTTTTCATTTTCAGGCAGATACTGACCGATTACCTGTCCCAAAACATCATGGGGCTGGGTTAATTCAATCACCTGGCCTTTATCCCAAATCAGACAGTGTCTGTAACTGGTTCCTACATAAAACTGAAACTCTTCCGTAGTGAGCTGCTCTGCAACCGCCTGAAGCAGTACCGCACATTCCTCTGTACTGATTTCAGAGGAACTGTGATCGATAATAATCTTTTCTTCAAAAGGAACATCGTCCTCGGAAATGGTCACGATATTACAACGCAATGCCACGTCAGTATCCTTCATGGGAACACCAATGGAAAGAGCTTCTAAAGGTGATCTTCCCGAATAATACTTTTTAGGGTTATATCCGATTACGGAAAGGTTTGCCGTATCAGAACCGGGCTTCATTCCGTCCGGAATTGTATGTACCATTCCCACCTCTGATTTTTTACTTAAGTCATCCAAAGCAGGCGTATTTGCATATTCCAGAGGAGTCTTGCCGCCAAGCTGCTCTATAGGCTCATCTGCCATACCATCGCCAAGCACGATTACATATTTCATCTGTCTATCCTTCTTTCAAAACTTTTTATTCTTCCACACGGAGTCTGCCAAGGGCAAATTCGCTAAGCTGCGCATATTTTTCCGCAAAATCTTTTTCTTTGAGTTCCGGTGTGATAAATGCAAACTCATCTTCAATCCACTCTACGCGGACCGGTTTGAAATCACCAAAAAGTTCTCTTGCCTTTGCTTCACCTGCATTTGTAAGACGGACAAAGAATTTTCTGCTGGTTTCATCGATACTTACAAGCTGTGCTTCCTCTGCATCCCAGAAACACATAATCACTTTTCCAAGATGTCTTGCACAGTCGATTACATCGGACACAACCGCACTGGCTGTGGGAAGTTTTCCTGCACCGCGGCCGTAATACATGGAATCGCCAAGCATATTACCTCTTACAAATACGGCATTAAATACACCGTTTACCATTTTCAAAGGATGATCTCCGTTAATCAGGCAGGGGGCAACCATTGCCATAGCTTTGTCATCTCCCACCTCTTTACTCATGGCAAGGAGTTTGATGGACATACCAAGTTTCTTTGCAAAAGTAAAATCATTAGCAGTAATCTTTGTGATACCTTCTGTATAAATCTTTTCATAGTTTACGGTTTTACCAAGCATCAGGGAAGACAGGATAGCAATCTTACGGCATGCGTCATAACCTTCCACGTCCGCCTCGGGATTACGTTCTGCATATCCCTTATCCTGTGCTTTTTTCAGAACAGAAGCAAAATCCGCACCCTCATTTTCCATTTTAGAAAGGATGTAGTTTGTTGTACCGTTCAAAATACCTGTGATTGCTTCAATGCGCTCTGCTGTAAGGGAGTAGTTCAAAGGACGGATAATGGGAATACCACCGCCCACACTTGCCTCAAACAGATAGTTACAATTATTTTCCTTTGCCAGACTAAGAAGCTCGGGACCGTGTGCCGCTACCAGCTCTTTATTGGAGGAACATACACTTTTTCCCGCTTCCAATGCCTGCTTTGTAAATGCATAAGCTGCACCCACGCCGCCCATGGTCTCACAGATGATTTTTACTTCCGGGTCATTTACGATAACACCAAAGTCGTGTACTACCTTCGCCTCGTAAGGATCACCGGGGAAATCACGAAGGTCCAAAATGTATTTTACATTCAGCTCATCTCCGGATTTTTTATTTACCATATCTTTATTCTTTTCAATAACTTCCACTACACCGCTACCAACAGTGCCATATCCTAATACTGCTACCTGAATCATAATTCTTTCCTCGCTATTTCTATTAATCTTTTGCCAAAACCTTGACGTGATGGACGCCTTTTTGTCTTTCCATGGATGCAATCATCTCCGATACATCTCCGGTGGTTTCCAAGATCTGTACACTCAGACTTAAGGATGCCACTCCGCTGATAGGAATACTTTGATGTATGGTCAGAATGTTTGCCCCGAAATCCGCAATGGTTTTTAAAACATCGGATAAAAGTCCCGGCTCATCATCCATCTGGAATGTCAGTGTAATGGTTGTTCCCTTTGCATTGTCATGGAACGGAAATATATCGTCCTTGTATTTGTAAAAAGAACCACGGCTGATACCAACTCTGTCCGCAGCCTCCTGTACCGTCAACACTTTTCCGGATTCCAAAAGTTTCTTTGCTTCTACTACTTTCAGTAGAACCTCAGGAACCGCCTTTTGTTTTACTACAAAATATACTGTTGATTCTCCCATACCAAAACCTCATTTGTTCTTGTACGAAATACACTTGTTTGTCACTGAAAGACATTTTAACACAACACTCTAATAAATTGCAACTCCTAATATTGTATAGAACGAAATAAAATCGAACTGATTTTTTGTGAATATTTACCAATATCGCCTCGTCGCCATCACAGCGTGAGACACGTTCTGCGAATCTCACGCTGATGAGCGGTCGGCGAATGCCATTTCGTGCAAGCACGATGGCGCTCGCCTCGTCGCCATCACAAAAAGGCCCCACCGTTTCCGGCAGGGCCTATTCTTACTCTTCTTATAAAATTTGTGACACACAAAAGTGTCAATCATATTAAATCAAAGGATATTTGTCTGTCAGTTCCTGAACAATAGCTCTTGCCTCGGGAACTTTCTCCTCGCCGCCTTTGATTACCATAGCGATAGCTTCTGCAATCTTGTCCATATCCTCTGTGTTCATACCTCTGGATGTAACAGCAGGAGTACCAAGTCTTACACCACTTGTTACGAAAGGAGACTGGGGATCATTGGGGATTGTATTTTTGTTACATGTGATATGTGCAGCGTCAAGAAGCTTCTCAACTGCTTTACCTGTAAGTCCGTATGTTGTAAGGTCAACCAGCATCAGATGATTGTCTGTACCATCAGAAACAATCTTGATACCTCTGTCCTGAAGGCCTTTGCAAAGTGCCTGGGCATTGTCGATGATACCTTTCTGATAAGTTTTGAACTCATCGGAAAGAGCCTCTTTAAAGCAAACTGCCTTTGCAGCGATAACGTGCATCAAAGGACCACCCTGGATACCGGGGAAGATTGCTTTGTTGAAGTTGTATTTCTCAGCAGCTTCTTTGTTACAGAGAATCATACCACCTCTGGGTCCACGCAAAGTTTTGTGTGTTGTAGTGGTAACTACATCTGCGTAAGGAATGGGGCTGGGATGAAGACCTGCTGCCACAAGACCTGCAATATGAGCCATATCTACCATAAGAACAGCCCCAACTTCGTCCGCCCCTTCACGGAATTTCTTGAAGTCGATGGTTCTTGCATAAGCGGAAGCACCTGCAATAATCATCTTAGGTTTTGCTTCCAGTGCGATTTCACGCAATTTATCGTAATCGATGAAGCCGTCATCATTTACACCGTAAGGCACGATGTTGAAATACTTACCGGACATATTTACCGGGCTTCCGTGTGTCAGATGTCCGCCGTGGTCCAGGTTCATACCCATGATGGTATCGCCGGGCTTACATACCGCAAACTGAACTGCCATGTTTGCCTGTGCGCCGGAGTGGGGCTGTACGTTTGCATAATCGCAACCAAACAGTTCTTTTGCTCTCTCAATGGCAAGATTTTCAACAACGTCTACGCAGTCGCAACCACCGTAATATCTTTTTCCGGGATAACCTTCCGCATATTTATTTGTAAGAGGGCTGCCCATGGTAGCCATGACTGCCTTACTTACCCAGTTTTCTGATGCAATCAGTTCGATATGGCTATTCTGTCTCTCCTGCTCTTCTACGATTGCCTGAGCCACTTCCATATCCACTGCCTTAACTTCATCTAATGAATACATAACCTTCCTCCTAAATCTTTTTATACGTTAATGTATTAAAACATTTGTGTCCCATTATACCATATTTTTCAACTATTGCAAGCATGACCTTTTATTGATAAAATAAGTAATCATACGAAACAGGAGAAAGCCAGTTATGTACCATTTTATTGTCAATCCCGCTTCCCGTTCCGGCAAGGGGCAAAAGCTTTGGGACAAAACCATTGAACCTGCTCTAAAAAAACGGGGCATAAAATACAAAGTACATTTTTCAAAAAAACCGGGCGACTTAACCCGACTTGCCAAAGAGCTTACTTCCGATAGTGCAGCCAAAGAACCGGCTCATATTGTTGTAGTGGGCGGTGATGGTACCGTAAACGAAACCCTGCAGGGAATGGGTGAAAATACCGGTACTACCATCAGTTATATTCCCACCGGCTCCAGCAATGACTTGGCAAGGGATCTTGGTTTCTCCAAAAATCCCGAGGAAATCTTAGACCATCTGTTGGATCACGCCAAATATCAATATATGGACGCAGGTATGCTTTCCTCCTCCAACGGCAACCATTTATTTGCCGTAAGCTGCGGAATCGGCTTTGATGCCGCTGTATGTCAGGAAGCAAACCTTTCCAAAGTCAAAAAGGTATTCAACAAAATCGGACTTGGAAAACTGACCTATCTGGGCATCGCTATCAAACAGCTTTTTGCTGCAAAAGCAATTTCCTGTGATCTTTATTTGGACGACAAAGAGCCTATCCATCTGAAAAAATTCTTGTTCATCGCCATGATGAACCATCGCTATGAGGGAGGCGGCTTTCAATTTTGCCCCCATGCAAAATCCGATGACGGAATTCTGGACATCTGTGTAGTGGGCAGTTTGCCTAAGCTCTTAATCCTTTTTGCACTCCCTACTGCTTTCTTCGGAAAACACTACATGTTCCCCCGTATAGACGGATATCAGGCAAAAAAGGTCCATATTGTTACCTCTGACCCGCTGTGGATACATACCGACGGAGAGGTTATCGAAAAGAATTCCGAAATCACCGTTTCCTGTATACCGGATAAGATTATTCTGCGCTACTAACATATTTGAAGATTTTCTTAATTGTTTTTTAAGCATTGCCAAAAAGACTTGTAAAATAATGAAAAGGCGATATACTTTGCTTTGTTGATTTCAACATCATTCTAAAGCGAAAAGAGGAAAGACGTGAAAGCATTTAAATCCATTGTTATACGATACAGACACATAATTCCTTTACTTATTTACAGCGCCATCTTTCTTACATGGTTTAATACATTGGAGAGAACAATAACAAAGCACTACCACGTTGTCCATGTTCCTATTGATGACCATATCCCTTTTATAGAGGTATTTATCGTCCCTTATCTATTATGGTTTGCTTATGTAGCCCTTGTGATTTTCTACTTCTTTTTCAAAGATAAAGAGGATTACTTTAAAATCTGTCTTTTTCTTGGTTTGGGCATGACCATCTTTCTGATTGTCTCCACCGTATGGCCAAACGGTCACCATCTGAGACTTAAGGAAATGCCAAGGGACAACATTTTCACATGGATGATACAGTGTTTTTGGGAGCATGACACCTCCACCAATATTGTACCCAGCATCCATGTGTACAACTCCATCGGCGTTCACATTGCCCTGGTAAAAAGCAAACATTTTGATAACCGGAAAGGCATAAAGCTGGCATCGCTTATTTTATGTACATCCATTGTTCTTGCCACCGTGTTTATCAAGCAACACTCTGTATTTGATGTCATTACAGCCTTTATCATGGCCATTCTCATATATGCAATCGTATATCACGCAGATGTCATTGCAGCATACAGAGCTAAAACCGGAATACATAAAAAGAGCCCACGGATCACTTAATCCGCGGGCTTTTTATTATATTTTTCTTGTCCCAGCCTGATATCCAGATATCCGGTATAGGCTCCAAACGCAGAGGGAATGGGATATTTATCCTCCGTTTCGCCGGGCTCCACAAAAATCCAGTTTTCCGGCTTATTCCCTTCTATGTCAGACAGTTCATCCACCCGCACTGCATATCCGGTCATATGCCATTCTTTATGGCTAAAAATATGTTTTGCCTCCGATAGCTTCTGTATACGGATTGTAGAAAGTCCTTTTTCTTTTAAATAGGCCACCACCTCTTGTGCTGTGTGGTACCCTTCCATAGAGGGAAATTCATACAACCCTGCCAGGAGTCCCTTTGCCGGTCTCTTACAGATGGCTGCCTTATTTTCGTCCTGTATTACCAAAATAGTCTTTTCTTCTATCACCCTTTGCTTTTTGGGGGGCTTTTTAGGGTAATCCTTTTCCACTCCCTCCATGTGAGCCCTGCAGCTCTCCCCAAAGGGACATTCCCCACAACGGGGCATGCCATTTGGCAGACACACCATGGCCCCGATCTCCATCATAGCCTGATTGAAATCCCCGGGACGGTCCTCCGGAATCACTCTTTTTAAATCAGCCTCCACCTTTTTCTTCGTGGCCGGCGCAGTAATGTCAGCCCCGTCAGCCTTAAGTCTGGAAACCACTCTTAGGACATTACCATCCACCGCAGGATAGGGATTCTTAAAAGCAATCGAAGCTATGGCGCCTGCCGTATAGCTGCCAATCCCTTTCAATTTCAAAAGTTCCCCATACTCTCCGGGCATATTGCCGCCGTAGTCCTCCTCAATTTGCAATGCGGCCTTTTGCAGATTCCGAACCCTGCTGTAATATCCAAGGCCCTCCCATAGTTTCAAAAGTTTATCTTCCTTGGCATGGGCCAGGGATGGAATATCCGGCAGTTCCTCCATAAACCGTTTAAAATATGGTTTTACCGCCTCTACCCTGGTCTGCTGCAACATAATTTCCGATACCCACACATTATAGGGCGTGGGATTCTCCCGCCAAGGCAGAATCCTTCTGTTTTTGTCGTACCAGGAAAGCAGAGGCCTTGCAATATCATAAAGCACATCTTCTTTCAATCTTACCTGCACCGGCTCCGCAATCTCCATACTGTCTTTCGTTACATGACAATCGTATGCCAAAATCTCTACCCCCGCTTGCTCTGCCCGGTCTAATGCCTCCGCAAACTCAGGATGCATCTTTCGGTGTGGAGTAAAATACTTAGCCCCTTTCATCTGGATTACAAAAAGAATATACGCCTTATATCCTTCCGATACCGCCTTTATCAGTTCATCCACATGCTTTATAGCCCTCTCAGAAGGGGCATCCGGGAATCGCATTACACCGTTTTCCTCCAGCGTAACTCCCTTCACCTCCATAAAACACTTCTCTTTTCCGGTTTCGATATAGAAATCAAACCGGGAGGCTCCATATTTGGTCTCCGGCCGCACCGACACCAAATCTTCAAACAGAAGTTTTTTCAAAAGCCATTTGTGTACCGCTTTGTTTGGTGCCTGGGAATCCATATTTATCAGCCGTTCACCTTTCATTACGGAAATAAGATCATAAGCGGTTTTTCTGTCCGGGTTTTCGCCCTTTTCCAAATATACAGTAGCACCGGGCGTGAGCAATTCCCTGCAGCGCCCGGTGTTTTTCACATGTACCGTCTCTTCTTTTCCTTCTATCTCTACATGGGCAATAAACCTGTTTGGTCTATCCAGAAATTTGCCCTCTACCATATTACGGTATTTCATTTACAACCTCTTTCTCATAAAACTTTACACTATCCGGCACCGGTCCCTCTCTGATAGGGAACTCTGGCAGAAGGAACCACCTTTGACGCCGGATCCGTGTGTACCTTCTGATCGTCAAAAAAGATATGGGCGCCAAACGCTTTCAGTACCTTCCACTTTTCAACACCACCCAGAAAGAAAGCCTCATCAATTCTTACATTCCACGCCCTAAGAGTTCTGATAACCCTCTCATGGGCAGGTGCACATCTCGCAGTAACAAGTGCGGTTCTGATTGGCGATTCCTCCGGGGAAAACTCTGCCTGTATACTGGAAATTAATTTCAAAAACCTGGCAAAAGGTCCCTCCGGTAACGGTTTTCCCGCATTCAGGCGTTCATTCTCTTCAAACGCCGCAAGGCCTTTTTCCTGAAAGATTCTCTCTGATTCGTCCGTAAAAAGTACGGCGTCCCCATCAAAGGCAATACGGATTTGTTTGAGGGGTGGCACATCATATTCCGACGTCCCATCCGTACAAATAATACCTGCCGCAATCCCTGCATCTATCGCTGCCTGGACATCATCCTCATGGGCCGACAAAAACAAATCGGTATGGAAGGACTCCAGATAAGGAGCCAAATGCCCGCCGCTTGCCAATACCGCCCTTGTAATATCCAATCCATAATGCTCTATGGAATCAAATATTCTCAGCGAAGTATCCGCACTGTTCCGGGACATAATAATCACTTCCACTCTTCCCTGCTGTCCCGGCAGTTTGTTTATGTCCAAAAGTGCCCGGATAAGTCCAAAACCCGGTCCCGGTTTTAAGATTTCCGTCTCATGTTCTTCCTGAAATTGGCGGTACGCTTCTACGCCACTGGTCTCGAAAATTTCATTTTCTACAGTCAAATCAAACAATGCCCTTGTGGAAACTCCTACCACAAGCCGTTTTTCCAAATCATATGCCATAATCGCCCTCCACTTGCCTGTGTCATCCCCCGCAGGTAAGTAGATTGCTTATCTTGGTCTATCGCAAACGGTTACACTCGTACTTTTCAAGTGTAATAAGACAATTCTGCAATCCGCGATACCGTTCGCCCACTGTTCCGTCCGGAACCTCCACATCACAAGCCACTGCCATAGTCGTAATCATTTCGTCTGTAATGCGGGGCTGCAAACCGGCCAGGATTTCCAATTTCCTCTCGTAAGAAGCGGCGTCCAAAAAAGCCAGTACCATAGGGTCTAACTGCTGCTCAGCCTCGGTTATTTCATCGCGCGAAAATTCATTGTTTTTCGACTCAGCGCTCTTTTCTAAACCGGCAATGCTATCAGCTGCTGCACCTTCGCTTCTTACCCCTTTCCCAAGGGACTGAACCTGTTCAAAACGATATTCCTGCTCTGCATCGGGATATTTCACTTTATCTGTTTTTTCCAAAAACATTTCAAGCGGTCTTGCATAAACCGGACATTCGCCGTAAAGCCCCTGATATATTACCAATGTCTCTCCGGTCTCCGAATGTTTTGCCAGTGCAAGCACCTGATAGGTATCTCCTTTGAAATGTCTGTATAACTCAAATGGTCTGGGATTCTGTCGCATACCTTTCTCCTTTTTTATCTCGATATGTTACATTATAATCCCAAATTCCAAGGTTGTCATTCCTTTCTGTTTAAATGGAAAGAAACTCCTGAAAAAAAGTACACCCGGGAACCTCAAATGCCATCCCCAAAATCTCATTTCTGATAACTGCTTTTTCACTTTCGGAAAGCTTGTTTATTTTTTCGTTGTGGATTGTCACGGTATACTTTCTGGCGTTTCCTCCGGTAGATATGTATGTCAGCATTACACCACTGTTTTCATACCCGGTTTCTGACAGATAGTTTTTGATCTCCCTGACATAGCCTCTTTCCATCTGCTCATAATATTCCGCATCAATTTTCACATTCTCACTGCTCTGGCTCTTTACCGTACCTGTGATACAAAACGCGGTAATTACAATCAAAACCATTGTTATAAATACAAATCCTCTGCTCTTTTTCATAGTATCTTCCTCCTCATATTTCCGTGGTTTTATTTATCCTTATGAGAAGACTATATACAAACAACTGTCCAATTTAACTCCCTTTATACTTCAAAATAAAAAAAGCACTCCTTATCGGAATGCTTTTTTATTTCTCAATTCTATGATTTATTCGGGATATTTCATATCAGGATGATATTTTGCAATCTTATCACGGATAGTCTGGGAATAATCTGACACTGTATCAGACACCTGATAGTTTTCTGTTCCGAACAGGAATTTATGTAATTCCTCTACGTTTTTCTCCAAATCCAGTGCAAATACACTGTCGCCTTCTGAACCGAATTTACCGGTTGTTCTGTATTTCTGGAAGGGGAATCCACCCTCATCTACAATTTCATAGTTTGCAATCAGGGGAACCATTTCCAATACTTCTTTTACATCAAAGGACATGTACACGGAATCAGAACCTGCCACTGCATTTACTGCGTCAATCAAATCCTGAAGGTCTGATTTTTTCGCCTGCTCCACAATCGCCTGGATTACTTCTCTCTGACGTTCTGTACGCTCGAAGTCACTACCGCCTGTATAACGGATACGGCAGTATGCAACCGCCTGCAAACCGTCAAGCAACTGATAACCTGTCTCTTCCACGGGTGTGTAATCACACTTCAGGTTCTCAGACATGGTAATCTGATAGTTGTTCAGGTGGACAATTTCCTTTTTATCCACTTCAATCCAAACACCGCCCAAAGCATCTACAGCCTCTTTCAATCCGCCAAAACCTACTGTTACAAAGTCTGTAATGTTAAGGTCCAGGTTTGTGTTCAGCATTTCCATTGCCTGCTTGGCACCACCAAACATATAGGCACTGTTACACTTTTTATACTTTTCTTCACCATCAATATTTAAAATGGTATCACGATATACAGACATTAATTTTATTTCGCCTGTATCCATATTTACAGATGCGATAATTATGGTATCGCTTCGTGTATTCTTTGTCAGTGTACCTGCAGTAGAATCCACACCGAAGAGTGCAATATTGCGATAACCCTTAAGCTGCTGTGCAACCACTTCGTTATCCTTTACCTGATCATCATTCATCTTAATATCTTCTTCGTTAAATTCCGCTCTTATTACACCGGTCTGTCCAAAATCCCGCAAAAAATATAAAGCACACAAAAGTCCCACCAATACTAATGCTTCAATTACAAACAACACAATCTTTGCCGTTTTATTACCGGATTTTCTCTTTTTGTTCTTACCAGCCACAAAAAAGCCCTCCTTTGTCATTATCCATAACAAAGATAGGGCATTTTTGTAACTTATTCGTTCTGATTTTGTAACATAGTTGTATCATTTTCGTATTTAAGGTTATAAACATCAAATACGGACTTCCCGTAAAAGTACTCCCAGAACACATCATAACCGAAAATAACCAGATGTCCGTCAGGCTGTTTAATGTTTGTGGTTTCCCCTGCATAACCAAACAGGCCTGCGTCCTCTATCTCAAAAATACAATCCTCCCAGAGAAGTTCTGCATACTCTGCCTCATAATACTGCATACACAGTGCCATGTATCCGCCTTCCCCTTTATCGG
>JAZNGC010000097.1:0-3408 GCA_045589155.1 Lachnospiraceae bacterium | reverse complement strand
GAGTAATAGAATGCCCATAAAATACAATCGGTTTATCATAAGCATATGGAGTTGCTTCTGCAATGCCTGCACCTTCTTCTAAACCGATCTTCACCTCTTCTACAATACTGTAGGTCGGAAAATGAATGGTGATATCTCTGGTCTTGCTGCTTCCTAAATCCAACTTGCTCTCATAGCCTCTGGTTGCATCAAAAGGCGGAACAAAGGTTCCGAAATATTTAGAACCCTCTCCTTCATCTACATATAGATCAAATCCTGAAGACCCGGTTAATGCACAGTGTGGCATCTGTGCTGCATACATTTTGGTTTCAATAGCAATCACTGCACTGTCTGTGCGAAAACGGACTCTGCCTCCGGCTGTAGAAGCATGGCCGCCATATACACCATCACTGACTGCCTTAGCATCAGCTTCCTTCATACGCTTGTATCTGCCGTTCTCTCTCAAAAGTCCATATACCTTAAAAGGCGCTTTGTCAATATCATAAAAGGCCATGCCGTCTTTTACGATTTCTGTTTCTACTTTTAGATTTTTGTCGATTTCACCGATACTTTTCATGTGTATTACCTCTTGTTTTATACCCGTCTCTCAATATTCAGAAAACGGAACATGCTGTTACAGTACATATTTTCCAGAAACTCGTCGGTTGCATTTACCTCTGCCAAAGCTTCCCGTTCTTCCTTCAGCCACCCTTTTACCACTTCTACAGGATAATCTTCTACATACTTATCGGTGCCGAAGAAAATATTGCGTCCGTCTTTCTGGCTGGAGAAGCATTTCTGCAGTAAATCCTTACGGTATACCCCATGTGCTCCCGGAGTAGTGTCCAAATAAAGCTGCGGTGCATCATAAGTCTTACCCTGCTCTGTATCCTTTAAATGAGACTGTACCCAAGGATTATTGGTGTAAATATCCGGATTTCCCTGAGCGATCTCATTCATGTGCCAGTTAATCCAACGGAATTTCCCACAGATTAACATCGCTTCATCGTACCACGGATGCGCACAGTGAGCCAACGAAAAGCGTAAGTTCTTATAATCTACAAAGCTCTCCCAATCCATTGGTCTGTTGTACTGAGAAGACTTCATAAAATCATACAATACGCCGGAATGAAACATAACTGGATATCCCAGTTCTTCAATCAACCGAAATACCTCCGTTGCCTTTGGATCGTATACATGATAGTTGTTTGGAATAAACTTAAAAGCAACTACTCCACGCTCCACACAATCCTTTACTTTATCCAAAATGTCAGTCTCGTACGGATGCAGCCATGCAACCGGAAAAATCCGGTCCTCAAAGCCCTTTGTCCAGGCAAACAGATTGTCCATTCTCTCCTTATAAGTAAAATTTATAGGCATTTGTTAAATGCCCAAAATGCTTGATTTTACAGCATTTTTTTAATGTTTATATATAAATTTTCTCTCCGCTTATGGTAAAATATAAGTACCACCAAACATCCCACACACAAACGGAGGAGAAAATTTATGGCTATTAAATATCATCAGATTTCACTTAAAGAATCCTTTTCAGACTGTAAGAACATGTTTATGGATGATGCCCCTTCCTTCTTTAAGATTATGGAGCAGCATTTTGATATTGACCAGTTTGTTCCACCATCTTTTTATAATGCCTTCTATCAGCATCTGGGACGAAAAAGGGATTATCCGCTTACCGGTTTCCTTTCCGCACTGATTCTTCAAAAAATCTTTTCAATACCTACCGATTCCCTGCTCATACTTCTTCTTAAGCTCTGTAGAGAACTCAGGGATTTTTGTGGTTTCTCAAAGGTTCCCGATGCTCCTCTTTTTACCCGTTTTAAGCTGGGCTTTGAAGATTACATTGAACTCATGTTTCAAAATATGGTGGATTTCACGGAACCCATCTGTCAAAAGATTAATTCTATCCTTGCTGATGTCCTAACCTTTGATACCTCCGGTATTGAACTTTTTGTAAAGGAAAACAATCCCAAAACCCTTAATGCCCTTATCAAACAGCTGAAAACCTACTATAAAGATAAGCCGGATGTCGATCCTCATAAGATGGCTTATGGTCTCATGCCTTCCCAGGCCGCTTCCTGTCCCGATGCCAAACAACTTTACATCAATGGACATTTCTGCTACGCCGATAAGTTCGCAATTCTCACAAACGGACTGGGTATTATCCGCCATATCGTCTTTCTGGATGATGATTTTAAAGCAGATCACCCAGAAATGACTGTGGACAAGAAATCCGATTCTCCCGATGAAGATAAATCCATCGGTGATTCTACTGCCTTGAAACCGGTTCTTTCAGATTTCTTCGCCTTACACCCGGATTTTCATCCTTCTACTTTTATGGGTGATTCCGCTTTTGATACCATTGATACTTATGGTTTTCTCAAAGATGAATGTCACTTTTCAAAAGCACTGATACCTTACAATCCGCGTAACGAAAGTTCCCTGAGCAAAGTCGGCTACAACGAATACGGTTATCCTACATGCCCGACTGATCCTTCCCTTGCCATGAAATATGCCGGCCACTGTCATGAAGATGGACGGGCTGACCGGGACAAATGGGTCTGTCCCAAGGTACATATGGTAAATGGTCAGTGGGTCTGTGACTGCGATAATCCCTGTAGCACCGCTAAAAAGGGACGAACCACTTATACATACGACAACCTGTCTTTCCGTATGTTCCCGGGGATCCAAAGGGATTCCGAAGAATGGAACTCTTTTTACAAAATCCGAACCACCGTGGAACGTACCATTCAGCATTTAAAAAGCAACATGTGTGTTGCCGGTCGCAAGTCCCGCAACCATACAACCACTAAGGCAGATGTCTTTCTGGCCGGCATAGCCAGCCTACTCACAGTCATCGCAGCTGACAGTATGAGTTATCCACAATATATCAGAAGTTTAAAACCGTTAATCGCCTGAAAAAGTATTTAATTGTCAGAATTCTTTGTTGGGCTTATAAAATACGCCCAAAATCTGGTGATTTTTGGCAATTCAGAAACAATTCTGAATATTGCCCCTGTTTTCTCTCCTTATATAAAGATGAGTTATCCACATGTAAGGAGAAAAACATTTAACAATTACCTAAGTAAAATTTACATCGTCCGGATCAATACTCATCACATTACCTCCGGTGATTCCGCAGGCATTTAACCTTTCTACTAGCTGCTCCGGATTTGGGGTCGCAGAACCTCCGATGTGCATGTGAGCGTCATAAATAGTCATAATCCTCTACCGCCTTTCTTTTATCATTTGAGAGAAGCTGCTTTGGAGCGCCGGAACCTTATATATTTCGCTTCAGGGACACTTCCGTTCCATGAAACTCTGCAGCGCGCATTGAACACTTAGCAAGCACGTAGTGCGAGCTTAGTGAGAAAGCGTGCCTTGTGCTGTACTAAGCTCAGCTGCGGCTAC
>JAZNGC010000096.1:0-3370 GCA_045589155.1 Lachnospiraceae bacterium | reverse complement strand
TAATGTTTGTGGTTTCCCCTGCATAACCAAACAGGCCTGCGTCCTCTATCTCAAAAATACAATCCTCCCAGAGAAGTTCTGCATACTCTGCCTCATAATACTGCATACACAGTGCCATGTATCCGCCTTCCCCTTTATCGGCAACACTCTTTTCCCAAAGTTTATACATCTCTGATCCACCTACTTCACCATAATATATCTTATGGTTTTCGGCATCCACAAGGAATGTAACATCCCATTTCGCGAAATCCTTATACACAATTTTCCAAAGGGCCATCTCACCATATTCGGAAACACCGCTGCTTAGGATATAATAATCCGCAGTCAGGCTTCCGTTTTGTTCGTTCAGGTTCAATTCACTCATTTGCGCCGGCATAATGCCGCATTCCACCGCCCAACGGATTTCCCTCATCACATCTTCAATAAGTTCTTCGTCGTAAAGCTGGCTGCCTTCCAAATTCAGCGAAAGACTGATACCGCCTTCACTGGCAAGGTTTGTGACAATAGCAGTCCTGTCCTTAACGGACAGATCAAGGTAATTGGATAATTGCACGTTCTCCCTTGTGACAAAATTTACTTTTCCGATGGTTTTTCCGTCTGCGTTATATCCATATATCTGAGGCATCAAAAATGTGGTAAGCACCGCAATTCCAACCAAAGTAAAGCAGATTACATAGTTTAAGAGGGTGCCTAATTTTTCTTCTCTCTTATTTTCCATCACTCAGCACCCCTTTCTGTCCCGGAAAATATATCCTTATTTCCGTTCCCTTGCCTACAACACTTTCTATTGTCCATCGGGCTTTGTGCAATTCCACGATCTTATTGCAAAGGGTCATTCCAAGTCCCGCGCCGCCTTCCTTCCTTGAACGGGATTTATCCACCATGTAGAAGGCTTCCGTAATTCGTTTAATCTCATCTTTTTTCATTCCACAGCCATTGTCCCTGACAATGATTTCATAACCGTCCAGCCTCTGGTGACCGTGTATCTGTACAATTCCCTTTTCCGGCAATGCTTTTCTGGCGTTGTCAATCAAATTAATGAGAAGGGATTCCAGCAAATCTTTCTCCCCCCAGATAGTACCATTCTCAACACTGAGTTTCAGTTCAATCCCTCGTTGCCCGAGAGCAGAGGAAACCACCTTTTCCACTTCCGAAACCAAACCGCTTACCGAAATTTCCTTGAACACAAAATCCTGTTTTCCCAGTACAATAAGCTCCAACAACTTAAAAGACAAACTCTCCAGCCTTTTGCCTTGTAAATAAATATAGTTTGCCGCCTCCATGGTTTCTTCACGGGACATATCCATGGTTCTTAACATATCGGAATAGCCGATTATGGACGTAAGGGGCGTCTTTAATTCATGGGCAAAGGATGCCGTAAAGTCTTCCTGCTTCTTGACCGCATCAGTCAACTCGCTCATTTTCTCAGTCAGCCTGTCTGCCATGCGGTTAAAATCGTGGGAGAGCTTTCCAATCTCATCATTTCCGCTCTCATCCGCACGTATTTTATAATCACCCCTTGCGAAACGTCTTGTAGAATCGGACAGTGACACAATGGATTTTGTAAGCCAATGGGACAGGAAGAAGATGATAACGGTTGCCACAATCAACAGACCAAACATTACCATACGGTAACGTTCGGAAAATTCCTCCCGGCTTTCATATATATCAGAAATATCCTTTGATGACTCCAGATAGAAAACCCTGTTTCCCACATGGGACCGGCACATAAAATAAAGTACCCAGTTTTCCTCGGAAGCCACAACCTCATAACCACAGTTTTGTTCCATGGTAAGTTTTTCCATGATGTGATTTGCCAACTGCTCCGTTCCTGGACTTTTACTGGTATAAACCACATACCCACGGTCATCAAAAATAGTATATATATACTCGTTTTGTCCCAAATTATCCACTATTTTCTGCGCCAATTGGGCAAGAATCTCATCTCCCTGATAACTGGAAGGCAGAGAATTTACATTCATTTCAAATGCGTATTGGAACATCTGGTTCTCACGGTCGCCCTCCTCCAGCTCTTTTGCATAAGAGGTGGTAAAGGAATGGTCCACCGCCCACATACCGAAAATGCTGAAAACCACTGTCAGCAGAACGGTAAAAACAAAAAATATTTTCCAGAAAAATTTCATTTTTTAATTATTTTCTCCCACATTCAGCCTATAACCTACTTTGTAAACAGCTACAATATGTTCCTCCCAGTGGAGCTTCTTTTTCAGTCTCTGGACATGGATATCCACGGTACGGCTCTCGCCCATGTATTCACTTTCCCATACATTCTCATAAATCGTATCACGGTACAATGCCACATTCTTATTGCGGATAAAGAGCAATAACAATTCATATTCCTTTAAGGTAAGCATAACCGGGCTTCCGTTTTGGATAACTGTCCTGGACTGGGTGTCCACTTCGATATCCAATATTTTCATTACTTTTTCCGTCTTATGATATCTGCGCAGCACAGTTTCCACTCTGGCAAGCAGCTCCACAATTTCAAAGGGCTTTGCCAGATAGTCATCTGCACCAAGACGCAATCCCTTTACCTTGTTTTCCACAGTTCCCATCGCGGTAATGAAAATAACGGGCATTTCCAGACTCTTGGCGTATTCCAACAGCTCATAGCCGTTTATTTCGGGTAACATGATATCAAGCAGCACCAAGTCAAACTGTCCTTCTGCCATCATATCCGCAGCGGTCTTGCCGTCAAAGGCACACTTACACTGATAACCCGCTTTTGTCAAATTCATCCGTATTAAATTAGAAATAGGTTCTTCATCTTCCACTATAAGTATTTTAGCCATAACTTCCTCCATCCATAAGCATTCTTCCCACACTACAGCACAGAAAGAATCAACATTTCCACGCTCATCATATCGTTTACTTTTCCGGTTTTTACCGCTTCCTCCGCCTCTACGCACTTGGCCACTGCAGCCTTCAATTCTGCAGTTTTAAATCTCCCCGCCTGTGTGGCAATTTTACCTGCCACATAAGGATGCAAACCGATTTTTGCACCAATTGTTTTATTATCAAACCCTTTATTTTTTAACTCCTTTGCCTGCAGAAGCTGATTGCAATGCTTTGCAATCAAAAACAATATTCTAAGAGGCGGTTCCTTTAGAGCTAAGAGCTCATAATATAATTCCAATGCCTTTTTTTGCTTTTTTTCCGCAATGGCCTCTATCATATCAAAAATATGACTGGTAACGCGGGTAGTACAGATTGCATCCACATCCTCCGTGGTCACCACATCCCGCCCCATGCAATAGCAAACCAGTTTTTCCAGTTCGCCCCTGATATTCTCCATATCAGAGCCTGTCTTCGCCAGAAAATAATTGGCTGTATTCTCGGTTATATTCAT
>JAZNGC010000095.1:0-4279 GCA_045589155.1 Lachnospiraceae bacterium | reverse complement strand
GCTTGCCTCCCAGTCCATCATAAGGTCCCATAAATTGGTTCCGGAATAGTTATTGGACAGATAGAGGGCTTTGAACAGATTGGTCCCGTTTCTTGCCATATCCAAAAACCAATATGCGGTTCTCTTCATAAAATCCGGTTCTCTTTGATGCTGTAAAATGTCCTGCATCAGTTTTTCACTGGCATATCGGAAAGTGGCCTGCCTCAGTTCCTCCATGGTAGAAAAATGACTGAACACAGGCTGGATAGAACACCCCACGGCTGCTGCAACACTGCGTGAAGTCACCGCATCAATGCCCTGCTCGCTTGCTATTTGAAAAGCATGCATCAGCAATGTTTCCTTTGTTATCTTCTGTTTGGGTGGCATATGTAACCTCCTGAAAATAAAAAATATCTGATGATATATATCACCAGATATTATATGCTTTCTTTTTATGCCAGTCAATATTTGCGGGCCAGGTACTAGTCTTTCCCCTGTTATTTGCTAGATAAACTCACCCTTTCCTTCTATTTCCATCCGCTTCACCACAGACCACTCGTAGCGGACCTTCTCGTCAAATATCTCTTTTGACACATCAAAATTCAAATACTCCCGAACTCTCTTTACCTGCTCCTCCCATTCACTAAAATAGAAGGCCGGCATCTGTTCCATCTCCTGTTGTCCCATATAAGCGTAGTAGTTACAGCTCAGCCATAAACCCTGCGAGCCATAATGGTCCAGCAAATCCGCATCCTGAATCAGTTTTTCCATGTCCGTATGTATATCTGTTCCGGGTCGTCTGTCATTATGTGCCTCAATGATTGTACACACGCTGTCCAATTCAGAGGGTGTCAACTCATCCTTAAGTAAATCCCGCACCAGCACCGCGCCGGAATGATTATGGGGCTCAATGCCTTTTCCAATGTCATGGAACATACCGGAACAATAAAGAATGTCATCCCAGCCGGCATTTTCCGGGAAGATACGCTCTCTCAAAAGAACCGCACTCCTTGCCACACGCTTTCCATGGAAATACACATCCCCTACCTCCCGTTCAAGGTGGGTTTTCCGCTTTATCATATATTTTTTTGCCAGACTGTCTAAACGTTCAAAATTCATGTAGGATTCTCCTTATCGCATATGTATTTTATGGTACAACAAATAAATAACTGATTTATAAATCACTTACCCAAGTATAACACAATATGAGTGAACCATGTAAATTAATTGGATTTTTTATACGACTCTTTAATAGAAACTTCTATGAATGTATAACAGATTTAAAAAGATAACTTAATAGGAATTTTCCTTTTTACAAGAATTATATTTTTCACATACCACTTCTAATTTTTTAAAATCAAGGCATCGGTTTTTGCCTTTGTAATTAGATTCTTCTGTGCATAGACTATATAAACAATTCGCTTTATTTATTATAATATCTGCATTTTTGCGACACCAGTTTAATTCATCAATACACAGTTGCTTATAATACTTTTCGTTATTTGAATCCATCCCATTTGGCTTAATATCCACTTTGATAAGTTGATTTTCATGGACCGGAATCATTAGGTTATAATTTAACACTCCCAATAATTTCCCTCGTTTGTCTACTATTTTATCAAAGTCAGCCCTCGCAACCATTCTTTTATGTTTTTCAACCGGATGAGATAGAGGTATCAAATATTTCCTATCGTTGCATACCACAACTATACCTACATAAATTCGATGTTGCTTCCCTATTTGCGGCGACACAGACGATACCCTATTATCGGCACTATGCAAATTCCTTATGTACTTCATATCTATCCGATATAAGTTTAGTCTCTCTTGTTTCATAACCCTCCCTAATATTAAAAGTGGCTATGCCAAAGCATAGCCACACTGTGAAATCACACATTTGCGATCTCAACGCTTTTACAACCTCCACTTCAGGTAGGACTCACCTATATCACAATATTATCACATATTCTAATCACGTCAATATCTTTTCAATATAATAATCCAACAAATCATATATCCAATCCTTCAGATTGCTAAACGTAAAGCCAAGCTCTGCCGCTATATCTGTATTGATGGTATAATCCGGTTCACCATTATATGGGGCTTCTTCGCCTTCCTGGGATAACACTGCATGTGTACCGGTTTTTTCCTCCACATACTCTATAATTTCTTTCACGGAAATGGTGCCCTTTGCACTGCCGTTTATTGCACCTTTAAAGTCCTGCTCCGCCAAAAAAGCCATAAATTTTCCTGCTTCATCAGAACGGACAAATCCCATCTGACACTCCAGGTTATCGATATGCATAGGGATAGATTTCATGGTATGTTCAACGTAAAACAGCAGCCGCTTCGTATAGTCATCTTCTCCGATTACAAAGGGAAATCTTACCGCCGCCCAGTTTTTCTTAGGATAAACCTGATACAAAGCATATTCTGCCTGTCTTTTTATCTCATCATACGGAAATGCCTGACGGTCACACCATACAAGTTCTTTGCCATATACATCAAATTCTTCCTCTAATGTATTGATATGTTTCGGCTCATAGACAGCGGTGGTAGATGTATGAATATACCTGTCACAGTTAATGGCGTCCATCACATACTTAATATCATTGGAACAATATGCCAGCTTATCAATTACAACGTCATAATGTTTTTCCCCTATGGATTCCTTTACGCTCTCGGCACTGGTGCGCTCGAACACAATACGTTTCACCCTGTCTCCAAAATCATCCTCCACTTTTCCTCTTGTGGCAATGGTTACATCATGCCCTGCCTGTAGCAGTGCCTCTACCATATGTATGCCAAAGAAGCGGGTTCCGCCAAGCACTAAAATTTCCATTTTATTTTCTCCTCTATATTTCTATTTTCCCAAATACTCATCCGACCACAACTGCACCTCAATATAATGGCGTCCCGTGGCACCTAAAAAGGCATCAAAATCACCACCATATTCATCAATCCGCTTCCGCAATTCTTCCATGGTGAGCAAGTCCACACTTCCGTTCCGGTCATACTCAGCACCGCTGTCACCGATAGTGAAACTGATATGGCAAGGTGCAATATCCTTTAACGGCAGTCTGGTTTCTATGCCATTTCCAAACCACTCCTTTAGATACTCACTGCCTTCTATCACAAAAGATAAGGGATGCTCCTCCTTGGGCATACCGCCCAATTCCATAAACTTGGAATAAAGATATTTGTCCTGTGCCTCCCGCAGGGCATAATAATTATCAAAATCTCCAAACCGGTAAAACGCAGTGGTCTCCGGATGCGCAGCAGCAAGTTCCTTTGCCAACCGGAATGCCTCCTGCTTTGGCAACCGCATAATATTCAAAAGCGGTGTGCAATCCGGATGACAGTAATTTATAAGAGTAAGTTCATCGAATCGTTTCGTTTTACCTGCTATATCTTCCTCTGTTTTCTTTGCAGCCCGCGCCGCTTTCTTCACTTCAATTTCACGGAATCCGGCTTCTATATAGATTCTTTCTGCCGTTTCTTTTTCAACCCACAAATAAAAATTCTCTATATTACCGGACTTGCAATATTCCACCAAGTGATACATCAATGCTCTTCCCACGCCTATCTTCCGATATTTCTTGGACACAAGAAGATAGTCCCCCCTGCATACCCCATCTCTTACATGGACATGTACCATTCCCACCGGTTTATTCTCATAATAAGCAACCAAAAAAATAACATTGCTATTTTTCATGGCATTCTTTGCCACATCAATTTCCCAGGGCTCGCCTGCTGCCTCAAATATTTCCGTTTCATATTCCGGATCCCATTCTGTTACCTTTTTTACGGTAATTTGAGGATTAGGTACAATCCTGTTTTGCTCCGACAAAGTCATGTACTTTTGCTCTTCCTCCCACCAGTCAAATCCAGCCCCGGTAAAAGCATCTTGTATTTCCCTGAAATATCCTTCCTCCGCCGTGGCTTGATAAATGATAGGATTCGTCTCTTTTTGGCTATAAAATCTTGTAATATCCTCCAAAGTTTTTTCTATATCAGATACCTTATTTCTGAAGATAACCGCATGATTGGAATCAAAGGAATCCTTGTTATTCTCATCATAAAAGAGCAAGCCATACTCCCTCTCTTCATACTTCACCATTTCTCTTGGAAACAAATCCTCTTCCCGATATATTTTTTCTAAATTCATATTTTTACCCCCAAACCTCAAACGCCGCAACAACACGCAGCATATCCGGTTCAAAATTCTCCCTGCCGTACAAATCCAAAAACAGGTCTGTGTATTTATCGGTTTTCAAATTAAATTTTAGGGACCAAAGCA
>JAZNGC010000094.1:0-21358 GCA_045589155.1 Lachnospiraceae bacterium | reverse complement strand
CCTCATCTGCCGTTTCTCCCTTTTCTTTTGTATCAAAATAAAATTACTTCTATTATAAAATATTTTCTTGCCTTTGCCATCTTTCCGTAAAACTTTTTTTGTCAAATCACCTGCTTTTTTTGAAGATTCTGCATTCCTTTGACATGCACTCGAATAAAATCTCGTTTTCCTACATATCATAATTAATAAACCATGGCAAAACACGAGGTAAAATCATGAAAAAACTATTTGTCTATAGCACATTAATAATAGTAGCAATCACCTTCTCCGCCTGCGGCAAGAAGGAAAAAAACATATATTTGGGCGAAGGCATTGAAACTGAAATGCCATCCGAGACAGAATCCAAATTCTCTGCGGTAAAACAAAAATCCAAGGCAAATCAAACAAGAAAGGTTACTCCTGAGACAGAAGTTACTGCCAATCCCCAAGTAACAGTGCCCTCCACCGCGAAGGAGACCACCGCTGCCATGGTAGAAACGCAAACCACTACTGAAACTCAACCTTCCACAGAGCCACAAACAACTCCCGAGTCAAAGTCTACCCCCGAAGACTCTTACGGTATCACATTCAACGATGACGGCTCTGTAACCGTCAGTCAGGAAATTCTTTCGAAACTAGCAGAAGAAGAAACAGAACTGATTGATGCCCTGGGTCTGACGGATGAACAGGTAGAAATTCTCACAACCAACGGGGATCTCACGCTTTCACCGGAACTACAAAGTAAACTGTTAGATTTTCTGGATACACTCTCTTTTACGGAAAAACTCCGTTTACTGGGTAAGCTGGCAAACCTTATGGAAGAATAAAATGTTTTTTCCACAAAAAAGTTCTCACTGTTAAAGTGAGAACTTTTTATCATCTTCCTAATTTTTGCAATAATGCTTCCTGTAGTACTTGAGAAAAATTAATTCCCATCGCCATAGCTTCTTCATTGAGCCAACTGGGAATGGATAAAGTTTTCTTTACGGCTTTCGTGCTAGTCTTTCTTCGGTATTCCTCCATATCAAATTCCACAATCATTAAAAATTGGCCTTTTTCCAGATTAATATGTTGCGGCAACGACGGTGTCGGAAACACCTCCCCATTATCATCCATATAAGACAATACAAGTCCCAACGCCTCAAAGGCCATCTCGTATGCATGATTCATATTTTCGCCACAGGTAATACAATCCTTCACATCCGGAAAGACTACTGTAAACGCACCGTTATCTTCCGGCATAAAAATTGCCGGGTAAAATAATTTCTTTAACATATTCTTCTCCTTTAAATCAATCCAGCTTGTTTCAAAATAATTTTCTCAGTCCCTATTGGAAGGTCTCTGCAATGACACGGCACAGTTGTCCTTCTTCCTGTTTTTTTGTTCTCAAAAAACTTATGGGATCCATTCTGTCGAAGCTCAATAAATCCGTTTGCTTTTAACAAACGAATCATTTCTTTTGATGTAATTGGCATCTTTTGTATTCCTTTCTTCATTATAATACGTATTGTTACGTATTGCAACTGTATAAAAACCTTTTTAAAGCCTTCAATAATTTGTTCTGAAACAGAGGCAGATAATTGCCGGACGGCTTACGCCTAGTAAAGTAGAAATTAGATATACATTCATATTATACTCTCATGTTATAATCGTCAACCTAAAAATAAATCAACAAAGTTGATAAATTTTTCATTTTCCTCTTGTATCCTCTATAAATCTGTGTTACTATTTACAAAGCAAATAGGTACCACATGAAAAGACTTTACTGGAGGTCATTATGAACATCAAAGAAAAATACGTCAAACCTTACTTTATGCCCCCTGTCGTAACCTATGACTGGGTAAAGAAAGAAACTATAGAAAAGGCTCCCATCTGGTGTAGCGTAGACTTGCGAGACGGTAACCAGGCATTGATTGAGCCCATGAGTCTGGAAGAGAAACTGGAATTCTTCCAAATGCTTGTTGATATCGGATTTAAAGAAATCGAAGTAGGATTCCCCGCTTCCTCTGAAACAGAATATAATTTTGTACGTGCACTCATTGAACGCAACATGATTCCTGATGATGTAACTATCCAGGTTCTGACCCAGGCAAGAGAGCACATTATCAAAAAAACCTTTGAAGCATTGGAAGGTGCACCCCATGCCATCGTTCATCTCTACAACTCTACTTCCGTAGCCCAGAGGGAACAAGTATTTAAAAAATCAAAAGAAGAAGTAAAGCAGCTTGCCATTGATGGTGCAAAGCTTCTGAAAAAGCTGGCAGATGAAACTGACGGTAACTTTACCTTTGAGTACAGTCCCGAAAGTTTTCCCGGCACAGAAGTTGATTACGCTTTGGAAGTATGTAACGCTGTTCTGGATGTTTGGCAGCCTACTCCCGACAATAAAGTAATCATTAATATCCCCACCACAGTTCAGGTGGCAATGCCTCATGTGTTTGCCTGCCAAGTAGAATACATACATAAAAATCTGAAATACCGTGATGCAGTTTCCATCAGTGTGCATCCCCATAACGACAGGGGCTGCGGTATCAGTGACGCAGAATTTGGTGTGCTTGCAGGTGCAGACCGTATCGAAGGCACTTTGTTTGGTAATGGTGAAAGAACCGGTAACGTGGACATCATCACTGTGGCAATGAATATGGTCTGCCATGGAGTTGATCCCGAGCTGGATTTCTCCAATATTGCCAAAATCCGTGAAACTTATGAAAATCTTACCCGTATGCGCGTTTATGAAAGAGCCCCTTACGGCGGCGATTTAGTATTTACCGCTTTCTCCGGTTCTCATCAGGATGCCATCTCCAAAGGTATGGCCTGGAGAAATGAAGGAAAGAGCGGCGAAAGATGGGATGTTCCCTATCTTCCTATTGATCCTCAGGACCTTGGCAGAGAATACGAATCTGATGTTATCCGTATCAACAGCCAATCCGGTAAGGGTGGTATCGCCTTTATCCTGAAACAGAACTTTGGCTTCACCCTTCCTGATAAAATGCGTGAAGAGGTAGGCTATCTTGTAAAAGGTGTCTCCGACCATAAACACCAGGAGCTTGCCCCTGCTGATATCTATCGGATCTTTGAAGAAACATACATTAATCAACATGATGTATTCAGTATTCCCGAATGTCATTTTAAACAAGTAAATGGTATTCAGGCAGAAGTAACCATTGCACAGTCAAATGACAAACGTGTCATTTCTGCCGAAGGTAATGGCCGTCTGGACGCAGTCAGCAATGCAATCAAAACATATTTCGGTATTACATATGAGCTTTCTATCTATGAAGAGCATGCCATCTCGACCGGCTCCCACTCTAAAGCAGCTTCCTATGTGGGTATCAAAAAAGACGGTAAAATTTTCTGGGGTGTTGGAGTAGACGAGGATATCATCAAGAGTTCCATTGCAGCCCTTGTATCCGCTGCAAACAAGCTTGCCCAGAGTGAAAATGTGTCCGAAGGCCGCGAAGAACGTATCGTTGATATTATGAATTACATTCAGGCAAATTACAAAGATGTAACACTGGAATCTTTGGCAGACGCCTTCAATCTCTCCAAAGCATATGTGTCCACTTATATCAAAGAGAAATCCGGAATGACATTCCAGGATGCAGTTAAAACTGCCCGTCTGAAAAAAGCGTGCAGATTGTTAAAAGAATCCAGTCAGAAGATTGAAACAATTGCTGAAACAGTTGGATACGAAAGTGTGGAACACTTTAACCGTGTATTTAAAAAAGAATACGGAATGACTCCCATGCAGTGGAGAAACGAAAAATAGAACCATACGATTTATGTTAACCGGCATAGAAACGCTCTATGCCGGTTATTTTTGTCGAAATATAGTGCTTTTTTCAATAAATTCATTGACCACACAACATTTTTCATATATTCTATATCTAGAATGAGAGAAAGTGTGGTGTATCATGCGTATCGAAGAATTGGAAATCGGGCAAAATATCACATTGCAGGTAATAATCGGTGCCGAACAATTGGAGTTTCCTATTAGCGTTATGGAAGCTGCTCCCAAAAAGCACGGCATATTTACCTCTGCCATTATGAAAGATGATAAAGTCCTTTCATTTAAGGCACCCGGAATCTTTACACATTTAATTGTTTCATTTACGGAAGCAAAACCACATATATTTGAAAATGTAGAAATTCAAACACTTAAGTCATCCGACGGAAGTTATTGTTATTTTATTTCCACCAATAGTCCCAGCAAAGAATTTAACAGACGCGGTGCATTCCGTTGCTATCTGGGACTTGCCGGCACCGTACAGGTTGGTGTTGGCACCACCGGTATTGACACTACTATCAAAGACATTAGTACCACCGGTTTTTCTTTTGTCTTACCCGCAAGTGCAAAAGAAATCCAGCGGGGAAGCATTGCACACGTTGTGTTGTCAGATTATATGAAAGAAACGGGAGACAGTTTTAAGTTCCCTCTGACCGGTATTACCGTCCGCAGCTATAAAATGGACAACGGAAATGTAGTGTACGGCTGCAAACTAAATGCTAAGGTTAATGGCTTAGACAAATACATTACCATGAAAGAACGTTTACGTCTTAATAAAAGCAGACAGATGCATTAAGCATCTGTCTTTTTTATTTCGCGAATCGCCTTTCTCACCGCTAACACTTTTCCGGGTGATACCGAAAGTTCATCCACACCTATTCTTACAAGTAACTCTGTGAGCTCTGTATCGGCTCCCAACTCACCGCAGATACCCGCCCAAATTCCTGCCTTATGGGCATTTTCCACCACCATCCGGATCATTTTAAGCACTGCCGGATGTTTCGCATCATAGAAATTATCCAGTTTAGGATTCTGCCTGTCAATGGCAAGTGTGTACTGTGTCAAATCGTTGGTCCCTATACTAAAGAAATCCACTTCTTCAGCCAGCTCTTCACTCAGCATTACTGCGGCAGGTGTCTCTATCATAATTCCCTGTTCAATATCCCGATAAGCAATTCCGCAATCTTTAAGTTCCTGTTTTACTTCAGCTACCAATGTTTTAATTTGCTTTATTTCTTCCACGGAAATAATCATGGGATACATAATCCCCAAATTCCCATAAACCGATGCGCGGAAAATAGCCCGCAATTGGGTTTTAAAAATTTCCGGTCTGTCAAGACAAATGCGGATGGCACGATATCCCATAGCCGGATTCCCTTCTTTAGGGATATTGAAATAATCAGCCTGCTTATCTGCACCAATATCCAAAGTCCGGATAATAACCTTTTTGCCTCCCATAGTTTCTGCCACTGTTTTATATACCTGAAATTGTTCTTCCTCTGTGGGATAGTCTTCTTTTTCCAAATATAAGAATTCACTTCTGAAAAGTCCGATACCGCTGGCATCATTTTCCTTAACCAGGGCCAAATCTTTACTGTTTCCGATATTGGCGTATAACTTTATCTCTTTTCCATCCAAGGTTACATCCGCCTTTCCCTTTAGTGATTGAAGAAGAGCCTTTTTTTCCTCCTCTTCTTCCTTTCGCTTTACATACTTGGCTAAAACTTCTCTCTCCGGTTCCACACAAAAACATCCTTCAAATCCGTCTACCACACCTGATTTTCCGGACAATACATCTAAATCCATATCCGCCTGTACAAGAGCGGGGATTCCCATGGTTCTTGCCAAGATAGCCGTATGGGAATTTATAGAACCCTCTTTGGTAACAAATGCAAGTACCTTATCCTTGTCCAGTAGAACCGTTTCACTGGGTGCCAGGTCCTGCGCAACAATAATAACCGGTTCATCTGCATCAAATCCCTGCTCGTTATCTCCGCACAAAATCCCAATCACTCTCTCCGACACATCCTTTACATCGGCTGCCCGTTCCTTCATATAAGCATCTTCCATAGAGGAAAACATGTCTGCAAAATTATCTGCCGCCACTGCCACTGCATATTCTGCATTGACCTCCTGATTATGAATTGTGCTTTCTACAACCTGAATATAATCCATGTCATTTAACATCATTTGGTGCACTTCAAAAATAGCAGCTTCTGCTTCTCCTATTTTCTTTAAAGCTTCTGCATACAATTGATTCAATTGCCCTAATGCAGTTTCCCGGGCATTTTGAAACCGACACACTTCTGCCCTGGCATCTTGAATCTTTTTTCGTTTTACAGGCAAGCTGTCTTTTTGATACACATGAATTTTCCCGATGGCTATACCACCAAATACGCTCTTTCCATGGATTAATTGCATTGTTTTCTCCTACAAATTCTCTTTAAAAAATTTTTCTATTTCCCGGATAGCCTGTTCTTCATCCGGTCCTTCCGCGGTAATCCTTACCTCCTGACCTTGCTTAACACCCAATCCCATTATACCAAATATACGCTTGGCATCTGCTTTCTTTCCATCTTTCTCAATTGATAATACAGAAGAAAATCCACAGGTTAATTTAATCAGAAGGGCTGCCGGTCTGGCGTGAATCCCTGCCGGATCTGTAATACTATATTTAAACTCTCTCATCATAAACTCCTTTTACACTCTTTTTAAGAAATCCTAATATTACTGCTGCCACTACAGTTCCCACAATCAGTGACAACAAATACATAACCGGATTTTCTACAACGGGAAATACAAATATCCCACCATGAGGTGCCATTAACTCACATCCAAAGAGCATGGATAAAACTCCAGCCACCGCACTTCCTGCGATGCAGGAAGGAAGTACCCTCAAGGGGTCGGATGCTGCAAACGGAATTGCACCCTCAGTAATAAATGCCAGTCCCATAATAAAGTTTGTAGGACCGGATTCCCGTTCTTCTTTTGTAAATTTGTTTCGGAATAAAAGAGTTGATAAAGCAATGGCACAGGGCGGAACCATACCACCTATCATAACCGCTGCCATAATATCATAATTTCCGGCCACAATAGATGCTGTGCCGAATACATAGGCCGCTTTATTAAAGGGGCCTCCCATATCAATTGCCATCATTCCGGCCACCACTGCCCCTAAAAGCAGTTTACTGCTATCTCCCATGCCGGTAAGGCCATTATTCAAGGCAGTGTTTAAGGCTCCAATGGGAGGTTCAATTAAAAACGTCATCAAAAGCCCTATAGTCAGTATACCAAAAAAAGGATACAGGAGTACAGGGGCAAGTTTTTCAATGACAACAGGCGCTTTTTCCAATATTTTACGAAAAGCCAATATTAAATATCCCGCAATAAATCCTGCTGCCAGTGCCCCCAAAAATCCGGACTTCCCGTTTGCCGCGAGAAATCCTCCCACGAAACCTACTGCCAAACCGGGGCGGTCCGCTATACCGTAAGCTATATAACCTGCCAGTATGGGCAACATAAATCCAAAGGCAGCATCTCCGATAGCTTTCAAACTTGCTGCGGCCGGTGTAATAGAACCAAAGCTTCCGCGTAATTCTTCTGAAACGGACTCCATATCCACACTAAAGGAATCAATCAGAAAGGCCAATGCGATCAAAATACCTCCACCCACAACAAAGGGTAACATATGGGATACCCCATTCATAAGGTGGGTATATAGTTTATGCCCAAGCGAAGTTCCTTGCTCCGGATCTTTTTCAGTTCCTTTTTCAGGCTCCAGTCCCACTCTCATAGGCTGTCCTATCCTATAGGCGGGCACTTCTCCTCCCAGCGCCCTCTCAATAAGAGCTCCGGCTTTGCTGATACCATCAGACACCTGACACTGGATAACAGGCCTCCCCGCAAACCGTTCCATCGGAACCTTTGCATCTGCCGCTACAATAATACAATCCGCTTCTTCGATTTCCTTATCTGTCAGTACATTTTTTGCCCCGCCTGAGCCTCTTGTCTCTACCTTGATGGAACATCCTGCTGCCCTTGCCGCTTTCTCCAATCCCTCTGCCGCCATATACGTATGGGCTATACCTGTGGGACAGGATGTCACCGCCAATATCATTCCCCGTGGTTCTTCGGGGACTTCCTCCACTTCCTGTTTTCCGGCGTTCTTTTTTTCTTCCGCTCTTTTCTTCTGGTCTGCCACATTAATGATATTCAGGAATTCGTCTTTGTTTCGGGCACATCTGAGTTTCCATACAAAATCCTGGTCCATCAAAAGCACAGACAATCTGCTCAATACTTCCAAATGTACATTATCTTTTGTGTTTGGTGCTGCTATCAAAAATATCAGGTAAACCGGTTCTCCGTCCAAGGATTCGAAGTCCACACCTTCCGGGATCACCATCGCCGCAAGCCCCGGTTTTAATACCCCTTCGCTCTTACCATGGGGTATTGCTATTCCTTCCCCGATACCGGTACTTCCCTCTTCTTCTCTTGCATATACCTGCCTTGTGTAATTATCAACATCACTAATTTTTCCGCTTTTTACCATAAGACCTATGGCCATGTCCAAAGCTTCTTTTTTGTCTGCCGGGCCGGCTCTGAGTTCAATACTCTCCCAGCTAAGCAATTCTGTTATTCTTGTCATTATACCTCCATCTGTCTAAGTAATGCCTCTACCTCTGCCTTAGTTGCCAGATTTTCAGAAAAAGCACTGGCACTTCCGGCTGCCAATCCCATTCTAAATGCTTTTTCATATTCGCCATTCTCAAAATAGCCTGCCAGAAAGCCTGCTACCATGGAATCTCCGGCACCTACCGCATTCACTAACTTTCCTTCCGGTGCAGGAGACTCATAAACTTTTCCATCTGCTGCCATAAGCACCGCACCTTTTCCGGACATGGACACCAATACATTAACAGCGCCCATCTCCTGCAATTTCTTTGCATAAGGAATAACATCTTCCCTGTTTTCTAATTTTACCCCAAAAATTTCACCTAATTCATGATGATTGGGTTTTACAAGAAAGGGCTTATAAGTAAGTGCTTCTACCAGCAAATCCTTGGTTGCATCTACCACAAAAAGAACACCTTTTTCCTGTAAACGCTTCATAATATCACTGTAAATGGTATCCGGAAGACTCCTTGGAATACTTCCCGCCATAATTAACACATCGCCCTTTACCAAGTCATCCAGTTTCTTCATAAACTTATCGAAACTGTTTTTGTCAATCTCGGGACCGGCAGCATTAATTTCCGTTCCATCTACATTTTTCAACTTCACATTGATACGGCTTGCCCCTTTGGGCAATGTGATAAATGCTTCTTTACATCCCTGACTCTTTACCCGTTTTCTTATTTCTTCCCCGGTAAAACCTGCAACAAAGCCCAGGGCCATACTTTCATATCCCAAGTTTTTTAATACAACGGAAACATTAATACCTTTTCCGCCCGCCAACATGGTTTCTGAGTCGGTGCGGTTTGTCACACCAAGTTTGAATTCCTTTACGGAAACTATATAGTCAAGTGCAGGATTGAAAGTAATTGTGTATATCATGGCGCCTCCCAGGAATTTTGGAATGTTATGATTTATACTGTGTCGAAATAATTTTTGCACAGACCGTGTAGGAACGTCGGCACTTAGATTTTCAAGCATAAAATGCGCAGAAAATCTTTAGTACCGCTACGTTCCGGTTCGAGCGAAAGCGCGTCTGTGCGGAAATTATTTTTGACAACAAATATACTCTCACATTCCAAAATCATTCATTGTCTCTTATGCTAATTATATTGTGAAATATAGGTAAAATCAATGTATGCACAAAAAAGACTATTACCTTTCTGTAATAGTCTTTTCGTTTCATGTTTTTTTATTCACTTACAATCTACGGTTACCAGTGAAGTCTATGAAGTTCTCCCTCTAATTGCATCTGTTCGAAATTCTGCTGACGAAGTGCCTCGTAAAGTACAATCGCTACGGAATTTGACAGATTTAGGGATCGGATTTCCGAAAGCATGGGAATACGGATACAGTTTTCCTCGTTTTCCACCAGTATTTCTTCCGGAATTCCCGCGCTCTCTTTTCCAAACATGATAAAGTCGTCGGGACCGAATTTCACATCCGTATAAACATTTTTTGCTTTCGTAGACGCATACCAGATTTTCGCTCCGGGATGCTTTGCTTTAAAATCCTCAAAATTGATATATGTGTTTACATCCAAATGCTGCCAGTAGTCCATTCCCGCTCTTTTAATGGACTTTTCGTCCAGACGGAAACCAAGGGGTTCAATCAGATGCAGGGAAGTTCCGGTTGCCACGCAGGTTCTTCCGATATTTCCCGTGTTTGCCGGAATCTCCGGCTGATGTAAGACAATATGCATATAAAACCTCTTACTCTATCTCTCTTTTTCGCGAGAGCATTATATAAATCAACAACGGTGCACACACTACCAGACAATAGATGTAACGCAGTGCAGCCCAAGGACCACATAAACAGGTAAAGAAATATACCAGGGGCAAGAACAGTACCTTTATCGCCTTCCTGTCCTTCTTATAGATGCACCACAACAGGGTAATCAGTATGGTCCAGATATAAGGTGCGTTTCTAAAGGAATATCCCAAAAGAGGAACATAATAAAAATTCTTGTAATAGAAGAATGCTGAATACAAATCGTACGCCCACTGACACTGGGTACGCTTTACGATTTCATCACCTACTCCTATTAATGTGTGATAAAGAGCAAAATCATTGGATACGTATATACCCTGATTTAAGGGATACCAATATCCCATAGTATTTGTCACAATGCTCTCTATATACTCATCCGGAAACTGAAGTCCTACCTTAACCCACAATTTAAAGAAATTTATGGTGTTGGTCCGTAAATTTACCTCATTAGCCTCTGTCTTAATGGGATCTGAAAGATAAGGATTATATTTGGGGATGTCCTGTTCCCTTATATACAGGCAAATCTCATCATATAACTGCTGATCTAAATCATCCTTACGATAGCTGGCAACACGGGCCAGACACTGCAGTGGAACCGAAAGGGTTTCTCTGTATGAGTCCTTATCCTGTGCGTTGGTATACGCAATCAGAGCATCATTTGCCAGAGTGGTAAATACATAAACCGCCACCAGAATTAATAAGGTCTTTCCTTTATTCTTTAAACCTTTTATCATCACGGCAATCAATACACAGGAAGCTATTACCGCGTACATGGCATTATTTCTGAAGAGACACAGCAAAACCCCTGTGGATATCATTCCGATATAGGAATACCATTTGAAGGCTTCCTTATCCACAAAATATCTTACTGTAAACACCATGAAATAGAGGAAAAAGGCTGCACACAATACGTCCTTTGTAGCCGTAATGGAAAACAGGGCATGCATGGGAAACAGCGCAAACCACAAAAAGCAAATAATCTGCAGGCTCTTCGGTGCCCGTCTTTTATACAAATACAAAAGAAAATAGGCAAATGCCGAGGTCAGTATTAAAATCTGCGCCAGAGTATAAAACTGGAAGCCGGTGGACACGTCTCCGATTTTTTGTCCCAACTCATAAGCCTTTCCCATCATCAGAGTATGAATCAGGGGATGATGTGTAGAATGATCTCCGGTAATCACATTTGCCATCTGATATCTTGCATCAAACACAAAATTACCTGGCCACCACGCCAAAAAAAGCGGCATGTAACAAAGAATCAATCCCAACCACTGGGCAAGGAACACCTTGCAGGGTGTCACCTTGATTTTCCATATATAAACTTCTTTATCTGCCTCAGGTTGCCTTTCCGCATACCAGCCGGACGCTCTTTCCAGAAGTAAAAACAACTCTGAAAACAGCGGAACTGCCAGAAAACCGATACCTATCATACACCCAAACTGAAGAAATGTCTCTCCGGTAGAAATGAAAATGTCATTCTTCAGATGTCCGTAAGCTCCGTACACAATCAAAACGGACATTAACATTCCACCAATCATAGATATCGTACGCAAACGGCGGTTTTTCCATCCCAACCATCTCTTTAAAAGGACAATATCCAAGGCGAAAATCAGGACTGCTGTAATATTATATCCAAAATATTTTCCGCCATAATATATATCAGGATGACCGTTTAGAGAAATAATTTTTGCCAGAGACAACACACTTAAATACGCACCTATAACAATACATACTATTTTAATTCTATTCATTAGCTGTTCTTTATTCATACGAAGCACCTTGTCAGTTTTGATTTTCCGCCCGTAATTTTTCTACAAAGCGTTTCATTCTTTCCATGGCAATCTTCAGATTTTCCAAAGAATACGCATAAGAGATACGGAGGAATCCTTCCCCGCTATCACCAAATGCAGTACCGGGTACAACCGCAACCTTTTCTTCCTCCAAGAATCTGGTAGCAAATTCTTCACTGGTCATACCAAATTCCTTAATGCAGGGGAAAACGTAGAATGCACCGTAGGGCTCAAAGCATTCCAACCCTATTTCTCTAAAAGTGTGCATCAGATAACGGCGGCGCTGATTATATTCATCCCGCATCATTTTCACATCTTCATCACCATTTTTCAGAGCCTCAATAGCAGCATACTGGCTGGTTGTGGGTGCACACATAATGGCAAACTGATGGATTTTGGTCATCTGCTCCAGGATTACTTTCGGACCGCATGCGTATCCCAATCTCCATCCGGTCATGGCATAAGCCTTTGAGAAACCATTGATTAAAATGGTTCTCTCCTGCATTCCGGGCAGACTTGCAATAGAAACATGCTCTTCTTTATAAGACAGTTCTGAATAAATTTCATCAGACATAACAAACAAGTCATGCTTAAGGATAACCTCAGCAATGGCTTCCAAATCTGACCTTTCCATAATCGCGCCGGTAGGGTTATTCGGGAAAGGCAGAATCACAACCTTGGTTTTCTCAGTAATAGCATCTTCCAATTCTTTCGCAGTAAGACGGAATTCATTTTCCGCTTTTAAATTAATAATAACGGGAACCCCTCCTGCAAGTACGGTACAGGGTTCGTAGGACACGTAGCTGGGCTGGGGAATCACAACTTCGTCACCGGGATTTAACATTGCCCTTAGTCCGATGTCAATCGCCTCTGAACCACCTACGGTAATGAGTACTTCGTTTGCAGGGTCATATGTAATACCCTGTTTTCTCTTTAAATAATTACAAATTTCCCGGCGGAGTTCCATAAGTCCGGAGTTAGATGTATAAAAGGTCTTTCCTTTCTCCAATGAAAGAATACCTTCCGTACGGATATGCCAGGGTGTGTCAAAATCAGGCTCACCTACACCCAGGGAAATCGCATCTTTCATCTCACTAACAATGTCAAAGAACTTTCTGATTCCGGAGGGTTTTATATTTACGACTTTATCTGCAAGGGGATTTCTCATGGTGTAATCAACTCTCTTTCATCATCAGTTTTTGTCTTGAAAATCGTACCGTGGTCCTTGTACTTTTTCAGAATAAAATGTGTAGCAGTGCTGAGCACGGCATCCAAACCGGACAGTTTTTCGGACACAAAGTTAGATACCTCTCTAAGACTCTTGCCTTCCAAAATAACCATCAAATCATATTTACCTGAAATCAGATATACACTGCGCACCTCTGAATATTTATAAATTTTCTCTGCGATGGTATCAAAGCCTTGTCCTGTCTGGGGTGTAACAGACACCTCTATCAGTGCAGTTACCTTTTCATTGGAAGTATTATCCCAGTTAATCAAAGTATGATATCCACAAATAATTCCTTCGCTTTCCATGGCAGCCATTTCATTGACTACATCTATTTCCTCCACTCCAAGCATTGCCGCCAATTCATTTAAATTGATACGGCTGTTTTTCTCAATAATGGCTAACAATTCATTTCTCATAACTTACTCTCCTTTTCTTAAACGGCTTCTTGCCTTTTATTTATTTTTTCCACAGTGCTTCCACCTTGTATATTTCATCGGTTCTTGGCCTGTCCAAAAATCTGGTTTCTTCTTCATTGACTATAACTCTGTCCTTACCGGAAGTAATCTTCCCAATTACCGTAGCAGGGATCTGTGCTTCGGCCAGTTTCTCTACCAGACTCTCGCCATCCTCTGTCACCATAATCAGACTTCCACCTGACATCAGTTCATAGGGATTAATCTGGAAAAACTCACAAACCTCAACGGTTTCCTGCCTAATGGGAATCTTCTTTAAGTCTACGTTCAGACCTGCTCCTGCACTCTCCGCAATCTCCCACAGAGCTCTGAAAATACCGCCCTCCGATACGTCATGCAAAGCACTGACTTTCATTTCCAATGCTACTTTTGCCTCCGGCAAAACAGATATGTATTTTCCAAAGGAACAAGCTTCCTCTATCAGAAACAAAGGATATCTGGCCTCCATCCTGCGGGCGCCAAACTCAGCAATGATTGCCGTTCCTTCCAGACCAATCCATTTGCTGACTACGATATCCTGCCCGGGCTTTGCTCCACCCGGAAGCAATCCCTTTCCTTTTTCGATTTTGCCGATTCCGGTCACGGATACGTGAATCTTGGAAACGTCCGGCCACACATTGGTTTGTCCGCCGGCTATATTCATGCCAAGACCGGTAGAAACCCTTTGCGCCTCTGCCATCAGGTCTTTTATTACCGGCTCCTCTATACTCTCCGGAAGCACCAGGCTAATCATGGCGGCTACGGGAAACGCTCCTGCACATACCAAACTGTTTGCTACTTTGTGCAAAAGTCTCTCCATATCCGCCTTACCGGCGACTGCAGCCTCCTGCACACATGTGGCAACCTCTGCAAAATCTGCCCCTTGAAACGCAAAAAAGGCGCAGTCTGCCCCTACAGCTGCGCCACTAATCATCTTAGAATCCTGATTTACTTTTATTTGTTTCAGCACGGAGCGCTTTAAAACGCTCTCAGAGATTTTGCCGATTTTCATTATTCCGTCTCTCCCCGTGAAGTTAATAGGGCAATCACATTTTGCACATGTTCTATACTCTGTGTTCCGATTGCTGCCATAATCTCATTATACTTAGCCTGGTCATCTGTGACAACACCCACTGAGGCAGTTCTCGGCATTACTTTATAATTACTTGTATTTACTTGTTCCCTGTTTACTTCTTTTCCGTTCTCTTTTTCTACTTTCCAAAGCTGGGATTTGTATCCCTTTTGGGAGGGATCAATATCAATATATCCCAAAGGTTTCTTTGCATCTGCATATACTTTTTCTGAATCCGGTTCTTTTACCTCTGTAATGACCGATTCAAATTCAATGGTTCTGGCGGGATCTCTTGTTTCCACACCATATATATCAAACACCAATCTTTTGTCATTGGTGGTGTAAGCATCAATAAAAATAGGATATTCTTTATTGTTTACAAATTTAAGATCTTTATTGGCAGATGAAGCAATGGCTGCATCCTCCGCCGGCTTCACATAACTGACTGTCATCGAATGATTGTACCGGCTTGTCACCTCAAGTTCTGCCCGGATTACTGCGTTATAGAGAGTTGTTGTAACCTGACAGATTCCTCCTCCAAAGCTCTCCACAATCCGGCCGTTCAGATAGGCTCCTGCCTCCAGATAACCACTCTCTGCATTAAACGGTCCGCCCAGTTCAATAGCAGAAAATTCTTCCCCGGGATATAAGGTGACTCCACTCATCTTCTCGCTTCCCACCCTAATATTTGCCGACCGGTTTTTATTTGAAGACGCGAAAGACGTGGAAAAACTTCCCAAAAGATCTTTTACCTGTAATAATTCCTCTTTACTTCCTTTTGGCTCCAGAATGGTAACCGCTAAGTCAATTCTGCCATCTTCATGATTCCAGTCCTTTGTCAGGAAATTGTCAATAATATCTGCAGACGGATTTAAGTCAAGCGCATAACCGTTTTTTCCCTCTACAACGGAAAATCCATTCTCCTCCTTTGTAAGCGAAAAGTCCACTGCTTCTGAATCATAAGAAATACACTTTTCTTTTAACACAGAAAAAACGGCTTCCTTGTCTGCACCAAACTCCGGCACGAAAACTTTTTTATTATATTCTAAATCTTTAACGGTTTTGTAACGCTCTATCACGTTTCCGGTTTTACCGATATTCAAAGCAGCCTGTATCAACTCCGGATTTTCCCAAGTCAAACCAAGTTCTCCCACTTTAACAGGCACTTCATTTCCACCGCTTACAATTAACAAAAGTGTTTTTTCCTTTAAATCTTCCACGTAATCGGATATGACATTTTCTGCCTCAAGGGCAGTTAAGCCTGACAAGTCAATCACGGGCTCTTCCGCTGTCACTCCGACCCAGATTCCGTTCTTTAGCTTCGCTTCCTCTTTTGCATGCACATCCATCCCCGATAGAAGTATTCCACCGAAGGCAACGGATATGAAAAACGCCTTGAACCGGAAAAAAACTTTATTCATTTAGCAGTCCTTTCAAATCAAATGTACAACCATTTACATAAAAATCAGGTTATAATATAATATAACTTAACATGGGTACAATCATTGCAAGTACTAAGAAAATAACAATGATTGAAGAAACAATTCGTTTGGTATTTTTCTTATTCATATTAAACATGTAAATCAACAACCTTTCTCGATAAAAGCAGTAAATAAATAATAAAACTACTGAAAGGAATTATATATGAAACCATTTGTTTTGGCAAGCGTAATCCTCTTTTGCGGACTCATTGCATATGAGGGCAAAAAACACGGAAAACAGCGTGCAAACCAGGAAAAATCGTTTTGGGCAAGAGAAAATGCGGCGAACAATGTCCGCAGAAAACCTCTGGATAATCTGGACTACATTTCCATACCCTCAGATACCCTTCCCATGAGTCTCATGACAGACCATGCGGAGGTTTCCGAGTGCCTGCAAATCATACAGGAGCTAAGCACTGAAAAGATTGTAAATTTTACCGGCATATCCAACACCGATTTAAAGCTACAGTACGGTGCTCCCAACATTAATCTGCTGACAGAGTTTGACCAAAACTATACCCTGTTAGCCCGTACCCTGCAAAAATGGGCAGAACTTCTTTACCAAAACGGTTACGTGACAGAAACAAAAACCATTTTGGAATTTGCCATTTCCACCCGCACGGATGTAAGCAAAAGTTACTACCTTTTGGCAGATATCTATAAGCAACAGGGCGAACCCGAAAAAATTCAAGGCTTAATTGATGTTGCAGTGGGATTGAACTCCGCTTTAAAAGGAGCTATCGTCCGAACCTTGCAAGAATCAAATCCGCATAACGGCTAGCCTCGCTTCGGGTCATTTCCTTTGGCAACTCCTTTGGAAATCCCGGAGGCATTTCCCCACTTCCTATTTTATGCTTGTCCAGCAATTTATATAACCTCTCCATTTGCGCTTTTGATGCGGGAGTATCTCTTTTCGCACTGTAAATCAATTTCTGAGGTGCAAAATCCTTCTCTGTCTCTGTGGTCAGGAATTTCTGTGCCAGATTTTCATAAAGCTGTACAGTGGCCCTTGCATCCTCAAGTGCCCTATGGGCTTTATGTGGAATGGCATAATATTCACACAAATACCCTAAACTTCTGCTCTCCAGCTCCGGCAAATACTTCCTCGCTATCTTTAATGTATCTATGCCCTCTCTCTCGAAGGACATCTTTTGATTTACCGCCGCTTTTTTGATAAAGGAAAAATCAAACAAAACACTGTGCCCCAAAAGAGGATTGTCTCCTGCAAATTCCAATAATCCCGGTAAAACCTCTTCTATCTTTGGTGCATTTTCCAAATCCTCATCTCTAATTCCTGTCAATTTCCTAACCCGTTCTTCCAAGCTTCTTCCCGGATTTACAAAGGTTTCAAATATTGCAGTTTCTTTCCCGTCCTCTACCTTTACCGCACCGATTTCTATAATACGGTCCGTTTTGGGATTCAGGCCTGTGGTCTCTAAATCTATACACACATAGGTGTCCGGTTTTTTCATAAATTCAGCCTTTCTGTTGATACTTCCATATCCATTCTGCTTATACATCCACTAAAATAGTTCTGGCATCACCTGTAAGAGGATTTCTCTCCCGATAATCAAAAAGAATATAACTTTCTCTCTCTTTTTCCGGCTTCATATCCTTTTTCCCTGCAATTTCCCACACCGGATAGTGAAACAATTCCAAGTGGGTCATTTTAGACAACTGTTTTGAATCATATCCGGTATAGCCGGGCAGATATGTCCTGTTCTCCTCTTCTTTTTGATAAAATCTCCTAAAGTCATCTCTCTTTTCCGATAAATCCGGAGAAAACAAAGGTCTGCTCTTTAAATTTTCTCTCAGGTACATGTCATAAGTCAGAGTTTCTTTATATAAATCTTCTCTCTCTGCATCTATTGACGTGGCAAAATCCAAAAGTACCTGATAACGATATGCTCTTGCCGGACTATTTACAAAATACCCATTCCGTTCGTAAAAATCTGCCAGGGCTTCATACATTGCAAAAGGACTTTCAAAAACCTGTTCCAAAACGGGTAACGTAGAAGTAAACTGGTTGCTGTTATAGTAAATCTCCACCATCTCTTCTATCCGTTTTAACCGCAACACCTCTTCGTAGGATAACCATTTTGTATACAGAACCTCATAGGGTGGCTTCGATTGATATACCAGTCCGTAGTCCCCTGCTTTCTCATGCATATAGGATCCCTTTAAAACCTTTAAAAATCCAAGCTGCAGCTGTTCCGGCTTCATTTTATAAACTCTGTCAAAGGAATTTCCAAAACTTTCATAATCCTCAAAAGGCAATCCTGCAATTAAATCTAAATGCAGATGTATATTTTTCCCTTCATGAATCGCAGCCACATTTTTTTCCAAACGGTCTAAATCCATGTTTCTGCGGATTTCTTTTAAGGTTTCCGGATTGCTTGTCTGCACACCAACCTCAAGCTGAACCAATCCCGGGCGCATTTTTGCAAGCAATTCTATTTCTTCCTGTCGCAAGATGTCCGCCGATATCTCAAAATGGAAATTTGTGACACCATTGTCATGTCCCAAGATATAACTCCAGATTTCCATGGCATGCCCGTGGTCACAATTAAAAGTACGGTCCACGAACTTTACCTGAGGTAGCTTTTGATCCAAGAAAAATTGCAATTCCTTCTTTACCACGTCAATATCCCGCAGACGGAGTTTTTTATCAATGGAAGATAAACAATAACTGCATCTGTAAGGACAACCCCTGCTGGACTCATAATATATAATACGGTTTTCAAAGGGTTTCATATCCTCATACAGAAAAGGGATTTCTGACATGTTTGTCAGTTCTCTTTCTTTTGTCGCTCCTTCCGGGAGTACCAGACCGGAAATCTGCGTCAAACTCATTAATCTTTCCTGTCTATTTGGGTCATCTGTGTTTTTATCTTTGTCGTGATGGTTGACATAATATTCTAACAGCTCAGAAAATGTTTCCTCTCCTTCGCCTATCATTATCCCTGTTACCATGGGCATCCGTTCCAAAATCTCTGCAGCATCGAATGACACCTCCGGACCGCCCAGCCAAATAGGCACATCGGGCAAAATTTTATGAAGCTCCGGAATAATATTTTGTATCATTTCCCAGTTCCAGATGTAACAGGAAAATGCCACCACATCCGGCTTTTGTCTGTAAAGGTCTCCTAAGATATCTTCCGGTCTGTGATTAATGGTATATTCTGCAATTCCAACGTGAGACTGTAGTTTTTTAGGCAAAAACCCTCTCAAACTATATACTGCCGGATTTGAATGTATATATTTTGCGTTTACTGCTGCCAGTAAAAATTTCATATTAAACCTCCAATTTCTCTGCCGCTTTCTCCCAAATCTCCTCCGGGGTTTCTGACGGTGTCTTTCCGCAAAGTTTCCACGCCTCCACTACACAGAAATAAAAATAGTTTACACCTGTCAGAATGGTCTTCTTTACAGCCCGTGTCAAAACCATTCCCCATTCATCCAATCCACATTCCGAAAAATCTTTCAGATAACTATCCACATCATACGGTATGCTAAACAATTGGGGACGCCATATCTTTTTACCCTTCTGTTCTTCTCCGTAGAGCATTGCAAAAGGAGCCCTTCTTCCGACGCCATCTATAGCAAGTCCCAATGCGCCCGGATTAATGTATGTCTTTCCATACCGCACATCTATCTCCTGATTATGGCTGTGACCTCCCAGCATATATTCTGTTTCCAATGTTTTCATACAGTCTTCCCTGATTCCTTCATCCTCCAGGAAATTGCCCCGGCTGTTGCCCGGTGTTCCGTGGCAGATTGTCAAAACAGGATAATCTTCTATTTGAATCTTTTTGGAAATCGGTAAACTCTCAAAAAAAGCAATATCTTCCGATGTAATATTTTGAGCAGTGTAATACAAGGCTCCGTTTGCGGAAGAAGGCCCCCACCCTTGGGGCTTGTGATAGTTTTGGATTAAATATTCTTCCCGGTTACCGCGCACCATATAACAGGTATACTTGTCCATAAGTTTCCGGAGTATTTCCAGAGTCCGTCCGGGATATGGTCCATCCGTCAGGTAGTCTCCCAGCAAAATAATGCCATCCGGTTGATTTTCTTCTATATACTGTTCAAAAGCTTCGAAAGCTTTATAGTTCGCGTGTATATCGCTGATTACCGCCAGTTTCATTTCGTTTGCCTTCCTGCTATTTACAATACAAATTTGATAGGGGCGCCACCAAACGTGTACGCCCCTTCTATTATGACCTATAAAATTGTTGTAGTAAACCCTCAGTTAAATAATCTGCCAGCTCCATCAACTGATTTTCGCTTTCATCAAAAATTCGTATTTCTTCGTCGTAGTTTCCTTCCAATGAAGCTGCCATCTGTCTTTTTAACATATCCAGATGCATACCAAGCGACTTTATCAATTGTTCATATGAATATTCTTTGTTCATACTGCTGAGTAGCGCTGCCATTTTCTCTGCATTCTGATACCATAAACGCTCGAGTTGATCCAGCCTTTGCATATCCTTGCTTTTCATAGCCGCCATCATCTGTCCCGTCAATTCCGTATGCTCCGACAATAACCGGTTTAGCTGCTCCATCTGACTTTTGGGATAAAAACCGGCAAATGTTTCCGCAATATCCTCCGGGGTACGCATAGTTCTTGCTTCCACCGCATCCATGTCATCCAGATTTTTAAAAAGGCTGGTCATCAACATTTTTACCCAGTACAAATGCTGCAGCCAGGATTTCCTCATGTCGTTATTCAGGTCTATTTCGTCCTGTGCTCCTGTGTTGTTCCCTTGACCACTACAAATAGATAATCTGGTACCCACTTGCAGGTTGTAAGGGTTAACACCGGGATTCTTCATAATAATCTCCGGCACGGTAGTTTGATATCTCTGTGCCAGACGATACAAGGTATCTCCCGGCTGTACAATGTGTATAATTGTTTTACAAAAAGCCATATTCCACGCTCCGACATATATTACTCTATACTATGCCGGACTAAGAATATAGGTTACATATTTTACAGCTCATAGTCCAGGCAGGCACGGTTGCATGTATAAGGGCGCACATAGGTGTCTGCCACATACACATGATCCGGATGGGTTGCATATACCTTGATATCCTCTACCTTTTCAAAGGTTGTCAAAAGGGC
>JAZNGC010000093.1:0-9283 GCA_045589155.1 Lachnospiraceae bacterium | reverse complement strand
GCAATTTTCTATATCATTGGTTCCGTTGCAATTATTGTTATGAATTATGATATGATTATTCCCGCCTTCTCCTCCATCTTCAGCAACGCTTTCAGCATGGAAGCGGCCGCAGGCGGCGTAGGTGGTGCACTGATTAAGCAGGCAGTTACCTGGGGCTTTAAGCGTGGCGTCTTCTCAAACGAAGCCGGCCTTGGTTCTTCCGTTATGGTTCATTCCACCGCAAACGTAAAAGAACCTGTCACTCAGGGCCTTTGGGGTATCTTTGAAGTATTTTTTGATACCATTATCATTTGTACTTTGACAGCACTTGTTGTACTTACCAGCGGTGTTGTAGATTTGAACACCGGCATTTCCATTAGCGGTGCAACCAAACTGGGACTTGCCACAGAAGCTTTCAGCAACAGTTTTGGTACTTTTGGTGGTATCTTCATGGCAATTGCCGTAACACTGTTCGCCTTCTCCACAGTTCTTGGCTGGAGTTTTTACGGTACCAAGGCTTGGGAATACCTTTTCGGTTCCAAGTCCACTGTCATTTATAAAATCATTTTCATTGGTGTAATTTTGGCCGGTTCCACTTTAAGTGCCGATTTGGTTATCGACTTGTCCGATACCTTTAACGGTCTCATGGCAATCCCTAACTTAATTGGTGTGCTTACCCTTTCCGGCACAGTAATGGCGATCACCAAAAATTATAAGAAGCGCCGTTTATCCAAAACGCCTGACACCGAATTGAAACCCATGCTTTCCTACTCCCCTGAAATTCAGACCGCGCAGGAGGCAGCTTTCCAAGAAGAATAATAGTAGGGATTTTTCATGAACACAAAAAAAATTGTGTCTTTGGCACTTTTTACAGCATTGGCTCTCATCTTATCCTTAGTTGAGTCCGCCTTTCCCCCACTTGCTCCCATACCCGGAATCAAGCTGGGACTGGCAAACATCATTACTTTGATTGTTTTGTTAAATTATACTGCACGTGATGCATTCCTTGTTTTACTGGTCCGGGTCTTGCTATCTTCCCTTTTTACAGGACAGGCAATAAATTTTTTGTACAGTTTGTCAGGAGCACTCCTGTGTTTTGCCTCGATGTGGCTTGTAAACAAACTTTTACAAAAACATTTCGTTTTCCTGACCAGTATGGTAGGCAGCATCTTCCATAATACAGGTCAGGTGCTGATGGCTATTCTATTAACGAAAACCTTTGGGGTTGCCGCTTATCTTCCTATTTTGTTGGTAAGCGGTGTTTTGACCGGACTTTTTACCGGTTTGTGTGCATATTATTCCCAGAAATATTTATTGTCCTATTTTGTTGATAATGTAAATAATTAAGAAATCAAATATAAACTATTTTTTTCCCCATAATATGTTATACTATTATGGGGTTGCTTTTTATTCCCCATTTTACATATGCCTAAAAGAGAGAGGTAATATAAATGAAAATTATTATTGTCGGATGTGGAAAAGTAGGCTATACCCTGGTGGAACAACTTTCCTCCGAAGGGCATAATATTATAGCCATCGACGAAAGAAGAGAAAAATTATCCGCTATCACAAATGTCTTCGATGTCATCGGTATCGAAGGTAACGGCGTCAGCTATGAAATATTAAAAGAAGCAGATATTGCAAATACCGATCTACTCATCGCAGTAACCGGTTCTGATGAGCATAATCTGCTCTGTTGCATGATTGCAAAAAAAGCCGGGGGCTGTAAGACCATTGCCAGAGTCAGAAATCCCATTTATCACAATGATATCGAATATTTAAAAAACGAATTCGGTCTTGCCATGATTATCAATCCGGAAGCGGCAGCGGCACAGGAAATTGCCCAGATTATCCGCTTTCCCTTCGCGCAGAAAATTGATAACTTTGCCAGAGGTCACATCAATCTGGTTCATTTCCGCGTGGATGCAGATTCTATATTGGTGGGCCGTTCCCTGCAGGATATCCGCACGACCCTTAAAAGTCAGATGCTGGTATGCCTTGTAAGCAGAGACGGCGTGGTTACCATTCCCCGCGGTGAATTCGTGATAGAAGCCGGTGACATCTTAGGCGTAGTTGCCGAACGTGCCAAGGTTAATACCTATTTTAAGCAATTGGAAATCTCTACCACCCGTGCCAAAAACGTTATTATCCTGGGGGGTGGAACAACTTCCTATTATCTGGCAAAACTTTTACAAAAAAGAGACCAGAATGTAAAAATCATAGAAATGGACAAAAACCGTTGTGAAGAGTTGGCTGAACTTCTTCCCAAGGCAACCATTATTCACGGAGATGCCACAGATCATGGTCTGCTGTTGGAAGAGGGACTGGCTGATGCGGAAGCCATTGTATCCATGACGGATTTGGATGAGGAAAATATTTTGCTTTCCATGTTCTGCAATAACCATTCCGAAGGAAAAACCATTACCCGAATTAACCGGGTAAACTTTGCAGGAATTTTGGACCAATTATCTTTGGACAGCATCATTTATCCCAGAATGATTACCGCTGACTATATTATTAAACTGGTGCGTTCTGCCAGCAACTCACAGAACAACGACGTGGAAAATTATTACCGATTGGCAGACGGGCAGGCAGAGGCTCTGGAATTTTCCGTAAAGAAAGAATCTCCTGTTACCGGCACACCCCTGCAGCAACTCCACATTAAGAAGAACACTTTGATTTGCTGCATTTACCGTGACGGTCAGGTTATCGTTCCCAGTGGTCAGGACTGCATCATGCCGGGAGACACCGTTGTCATTATTTTGAAAGATTACAAAATTAACAACATTGATGAAATTTTGGAGAGGTAATCCGTTATGAACACTTCCATCATTCGCTATATTGGAGGCTGGGTGCTGAAGTTTGAAGCGGCGTTTCTTTGTCTTCCTACTTTGGTAGCAATAATTTACCGGGAAAAGGACTGGATTTCTTACCTTATTACCGCAGCCCTTTGTCTTATTCTCGGCACACTCCTTACATTGAAGAAACCCACCAACAGGTCCTTATATCCCAAAGAAGGTTTTGTTATTGTTGCTCTTTGTTGGATTATCATGAGTCTTTTTGGTGCACTTCCCTACGTACTTACCGGAGATATTCCTTCCTATGTGGATGCTCTTTTTGAAACTGTATCCGGCTTTACTACAACCGGTGCCAGCATACTGACTGATGTGGAATCACTATCCCATGCAAATCTGTTTTGGCGAAGTTTTGCCCACTGGATTGGCGGTATGGGAGTATTTGTATTCATCCTTGCAATCACTCCCCTGCTTGGCGGCTCCACCATGAACCTGATGAAAGCAGAAAGCCCGGGTCCCTCTGTGGACAAACTGGTTCCAAAGTTAAAGGATACTTCCACTATTTTGTACGGCTTTTATATTTTCTTTACCGTAGTACTGATTGTCATTCTTATCTTCCAGGGCATGCCTGCCTTCGAAGCATTCTGTATCAGCTTCGGTACCACGGGCACAGGTGGTTTTGGCATCAGAAATGACAGCATAGCAAGTTATTCCCCGGCTATCCAAAATACCATTACTGCTTTCATGATTTTAAGTGGTATCAACTACTCCTTGTTTTTTATTCTGCTTCGCCGGAAATGGAAACAGGCTTTCTCTTTTGAAGAGGTATGGTGGTATTTAGGCATTATTGCAGCTGCAGGCGGAATTATTTTCCTTAATATCCGCGACATGTACCAAACCACGGAAGAGGGACTTCGACACACCTTTTTCCAGATTGGTTCCATCATCACAACCACCGGTTATTCTACTGTGGACTTTAACATGTGGCCGGAATTTTCGAAAAGCATTCTGGTAATCTTAATGTTTGTCGGTGCTTGTGCAGGCAGTACCGGCGGTGGTATTAAGGTTTCCCGTATTTTGATTTTACTAAAATCAATTAAAAAGGAAATCGCTTCCATCGCCCATCCGAAACAGGTTAGCAAAACACGTCTTAACAGCCACACGGTGGCAGAAGAAACCATCCGTTCCACCCACGCTTATATGGCTATTTATTTTGTTATTCTTGCCTTGTCTGTCCTTATTTTAAGCATCGATGGCCATGGTTTTACCACAAATGTCACCGCAGTCATTTCTGCCATGAACAACATCGGTCCCGGCTTAGACGCTGTTGGTCCCATGGGAAACTTTTCATTCTTTTCCCCTTTTGGAAAGCTTGTCCTGATATTTGACATGCTGGCGGGACGTTTGGAACTGCTTCCCGTACTGGTGCTGTTTAGTCGTTCTTGCTGGAGGAAACATTAGATAAAAGCGTATACCTTGTCCGGAGAACAAACTCCGCCGGCATAAGGTACACGCTTATTATTTTGTTCACTATTTGATTGCCCTTTAAGCACTTACTCTTCCGGCACATCCTGTTTCATTTGTGTCATGCTGTCACCCAGCATATCACCCAGCAAATTTCTGCCCTTTACTTGTTTTTCCAAATAATCCGTCTGAAGATTTTTCTCCGTCCGCTCCACTTCCTCCTTCAAATCCCTGGCAGATAATAATTTACATCCCTGTCCCCGGATAATAATCTGCTCCAGCCCGTCGGAAGTAGCTACGGTCACATCATATTTCTTGCTATTTTCATGGGCAAACTTTTCAATATATTGGTCTGCTGTTTCTGCTTCTTTCGTGTAGACAACATGGATGTTGTGATAATCCAAAATCTCAGTTTTATGTCCCTGTACGCGGTATGCATCAAAGACCACAATGAGTTCACACTTTTTTACTCCCTGATAATTACAGAGGATATCCATGAGTTTTCCTCTTGCGCCGTCAATGGTCACTGCTGCAAGCTCTTTTAAATCATCCCATGCAAAAATAATATTATACCCGTCCACCAGCAGATATTCCGGCCGTTTTACGGAAGGGGGATAGTTTCTGACCGTGGGCGACTGGGAAGATGCTTGTGATGTGGCTTTACTTCTCGCCCATTTGTTCGTCCGCACATCTCCTCGTTTGTTTGCATTGTAGGTTCTATCTAAGATAGCATCTATCTCATCTGTCCCAAGCCAAATTTCTTCACTTTTGGCCGTGGCCGCTGCAGGACGAAGAGCATAGGCTTCCGCCGTATGTTGGATGTCTGAATCTGAATCTAAATCCGCAGCATCTTCCGCCATACTCTCCCACATTCCATCTTCCCGCTTGCGATACTTTGCCCATCTTGTTCCCCGCATTCCAAGACGTCTTTCCAAATGCATATAATCATACACTTCATCCCAGGGAACCACAAAGCCTGCACCATGGGCACAAAATACGGAAGAAGAGGGGTTTCTCATATCGCTATCACAATCATAACCTCTATCAGTAAGCACTTCTTCTGTGTTATGGCAGGGTTCATATCCACCAAGTTCCGCAAAGAAATGTCCTTCTCCACCGGTGTAAGCCGTAACTTCTCTTTGATAATTTCCAAAGGTCTGTACCGGTCCTCTTCCCCGAAGCACCGCCATGCCGCCTTCATTGGAAACCAGTTCACTCTTTCCAAACAAACGCTCCACATCGGTCATTGCCCTGCCGATGTACCGTTCCGGCAATTCCATGCGGAATTCATAGACCGGCTCCAAAAGAATATTTCTCGCCTGCATCAGGCCCTGGCGTACCGCGCGGTAGGTAGACTGTCTGAAATCCCCACCCTCTGTATGCTTTAAATGGGCTCTGCCTGCTGCCAGGGTGATTTTCATATCTGTAATGTCAGATCCTGTCAGCACTCCTTTGTGTTGTTTTTCTTCCAGATGAGTCATAATCAGTCGTTGCCAGTTTTTATCCAGTTCATCTTCGCTGACTGCCGTTTCAAACTGAAGACCGCTTCCTCTGTCCAAGGGTTCCAAAATCAAATGTACTTCCGCATAATGCCGCAGGGGTTCAAAATGGCCCACTCCTTCTACCACATCAGCGATAGTCTCTTTATACACAATGTTTCCGTTTCCAAAGGTCACATCCACCCCAAAACGGTCGTGAATCATACCCTGTAATATTTCTATCTGCACCTCCCCCATTACTTTCGCATGGATTTCCTGCAGTTTTTCATTCCATTCAATTTGAAGCTGAGGCTCCTCCTCCTCAATCTCACGAAGCTTGGGCAGCATCACCGCCGCATCTACTTCCTCCGGTAAAATAATCCGGTAATTGAGAACCGGCTCAAGAACCGGCAAAACATCTGTCCTTTCACACCCAAGACCCTCTCCCGGTCTGGTTTTTTCCAATCCTGTCACCGCACAAACGCTTCCGGCAGCCACTTCGCTTACCGCCTCAAATTTCTCCCCGTTGTAGATACGGATTTGGTTTACCTTTTCTTCCCAATTTTCTGTCTCACCCACCTGATTTAGGAAAGAACCTTTCAACACATCTCTTGCTTTCAAGACACCACTTGTGATTTTCATATAAGTTAGGCGGTTGCCCTGGGCATCACGGGATATTTTGAATACACGGGCACCAAAGGGTGTACCGGCTACCAATTGCTGCATTCCGGCAACCGCATATTTCTCTACCCCTTCCATGAATTCTTTCACCCCGTTTAATTTCAGGGCACTACCAAAAAAGCAGGGGAATATCTGCCTTTCTTTTATCATTTGCCTTATCAGAGAAGTATCTACCTCTCCACATTCCAAAAACTGCTCCAGTGCCTCTTCACACCCGGTGGCAACTTCTTCATAAAACTCTTCTCCGCAATCTGTCGCAAAATCCACACAGCTTGTAGAGAGATTTTCTTTTAACTCTTTCATCAGCCTTTCTCTATCCGTTCCGGGCTGATCCATTTTATTGACAAACAAAAAAACCGGAATGTTATACCGTTTCAACAATCGCCATAAGGTGCGGGTATGTCCCTGCACTCCGTCAGCACCGCTGATTACCAATACAGCATAGTCCAGCACCTGAAGGGTCCGTTCCATTTCCGCAGAAAAATCCACATGTCCCGGTGTGTCCAAAAGCGTGACCTGTAAGTCTCCCATTTCAAACACTGCCTGCTTGGAAAATACCGTAATTCCTCTATTCCGTTCTACTTCATAGGTATCCAAAAAGGCGTCCCGGTTGTCCACGCGGCCCATCTTCCGAATGGTATTGCTCTCAAAAAGCAAGGCTTCCGAAAGCGTAGTTTTCCCCGCATCGACATGGGCCAGAATACCGGCCACAATTTTTTGCATGTTACATGATCCTTTCGTACTTACAATTTCAAAATCACAGCCTCGTGTCCCACTTCCGGCAGGATTTTTTCCATTAAATCACTAACCTTCATCCTAAGGCTACTGGTGTTGATACAAGGATGGCAACCGAAATATTCCGCATTTATCACATCCTCATCAATCAGAAGCTGCACTCTGTTTTCCCGGTCATTCATCAGGCCCAGTACACTCACGGACCCGGGAGTAATGTCCAAGAATTCTTCCATAAACTGCTCCGGAGCAAAGGAAAGTCTGGCACTGCCAATCATTTTAGACACTTCCTTGGTCACAAATTTCTTTTCACCGGGCATCATCAAAAGATAGAATTTGGTCTTCTGTTGATTGCATAAAAACAAGTTCTTGCAGGTAATAGCATCCAATATCTTATCCACTTCCTCGCAATCCTGCATGGTCATTGCCGCCGGGTGATCCACATGTTCATACTCAATTCCCAGCTTGTCCAAGAGATCGTAAACTCTGATTTCTTTTTCTAATCTTCCGGCCATATCTGCCGGTCTTCCTTTTGTCAGTTTCATTTTTTAATTCCTTTGAGTCATTCTTTTTTTCAAAAGAGCATACTGCATAATATTTTCATACAAATATGTTTAACTAAAATATTAGCATAATAATCCATCCAACTATCAGCGCAACTACAACTCCTATTGCCATTCCGGCAAATCCATCAACAATACTCTTTCGATAGTTTGACTTGTATTCCTTATCCATATCTTCTGTGCCTGGTAATCTACATTTTTTCCAATGAGCTAAAATTCCAATATCAAGAACAATCGCATCAAATAGGTTGACAACAAACCAAATAATATAACAATAACCAAATCCGGTTATAAAATTTCTTGCTCCAGCTATGTATACCATAAATGACAGCAATACAATAAATAATATACACGCAACAATTTTCTTGATGAGTAGATTTAATATACTTTCTTTTTTATCACTTGGCTTATATTCCGGGTGTAAACTGAGATACTTTTGTTGCACGGCAGGTGCATATTCTTGTAGCCAAAACTCTTTATTTTTTAATACTGAACCAACAATTCCTACTCCAAAAATCAAACAAGCGATAATACATTCAAACAATAATACCATACTCCACCTCCATAAAATTTAAATTTACCAATCTTAACAAATTTTGATTTGTTTATTTGTGAACAATTACTCTTAATCTTCGATAATCAGCAACCCATTCTTTCCCGTTCCAAAGCTTTTCTCTTGTCAATTCCGCAACCTCTTCAAAAAACAAAGACTGTATGTGTTCCGGCATTATTGATAATTCGGAAGCGAAGAACTGTTTTAAAAAATTAGTCAATCCCTGCTCACCATCTTTAAATACGGTCGGTCTATCGTAATCATAAATTTTATCAATTATAAACCCATTTTTCTCTAACATTTCCCCAAAAGTGTCTACCGTAGGGAAATTAAACTTAGGTTTATAACTATATCCCAATCTTTGACATACCTTGATAAACGCATTTTCAATCGTAGCAATGTTACCGCTCGCACCAAACTCACACACCAATAGTCCTTGCGGTTTCAATGCTTTATGTATGTTTTTCAACAAGGCGTCATGGTCACTTATCCAATGAAAAACGGCGTTTGAAAAAACGACATCAAATTCTTCATCAAAAGGCAACGCAAGTGCATCACACACCAAAAATTCAACATTGCCAAACTGTTTTTTTGCTTTATCTATCATATTCTGCGAACTATCAACACCAACAACCTTACTACAAAAGTCGGTTAATTGAACTGTAAGCGTGCCTGTTCCACAGCCCAAATCCAATATAGTTTGTTCATTATTCTTGGGCACAAACTCCAACAAGCCTTTTCCATATTCAGCCACAAAATCGTGCTTTTTATCATATAATGATGAATTCCATTCCATTGTTTTTTCTCCTGCAAATTCAAGTTTATCGAACTGTTCGACATATTGGAATTTATCTTAATCCATTCGTAAAAACCCAAGAATAAAACATCTCTTTTGGGGGTTTTGTGTATTCATAGTCAAAACTGGACTGTGTAGTCTCTATAATGTTTATGGCTTGTTCAAGCACCTCTTCAATTGATTTACCTGCAACATCAATTTCTACTTCGTTAATAAGAGGTTTTCGCCTGATATTTTTCTCG
>JAZNGC010000092.1:0-10796 GCA_045589155.1 Lachnospiraceae bacterium | reverse complement strand
GCAAAAGTATTTTGTGAGAAGGCTTTGAAATATGACCTTATTTTGGTTCCTGCGGATTCCTTCGGATGTCCCGGATATTTCCGTATGGCATATTGTATCGATACAGAAAAGGTAAAACGTTCTTTGGTAGCACTTAGAAAGTTTGTAGAGACAGAGTATCCAAACAGATAAATAGAATTCTAAAAGAGGTTTTGTGTTATGTATCAGGCAGGTCTTGTTTTGGAAGGCGGAGGAATGAAAGGAGTTTACACCGCAGGTGTGCTGGATTTCTTCCTTGATAAAGGAATAGAGTTTTCAAATATTTACGGGGTGTCTGCAGGTGCCTGTCATATGTGCAGCTTTGTTTCAAAGCAGCGGGGACGGGCTTTTGACATCAACGTGGATTATCTGGATACCAGGAAATATTGCAGCGTGGAAAGTCTGCTTACCACCGGGGATTTGTTCAACGTAGACGTGGCCTATCGTTTGATTCCCGATTATTTATATCCCTATGACCATGAAACGTTTAAAAAATACCAGGGCAGAATGTATTCTGTGGTAACGAATATTGAGACCGGAAAGCCGGAGTATCTGCGGCTTCGGGATATGAAAAAGGACATTGATATGGTACGTGCTTCCGCGTCCCTTCCCATGATTTCCAGAAATGTAAAGATTGGGGAAAAGGTGTATTTGGACGGAGGCATTTCCGATGGGATTCCTTTGAAAAAATCCATTTTGGACGGAAATTTAAAGAATGTGGTTATCATGACAAAGGAAGAAGGGTATATCCGTAAGCCCACGTCACCGGCAATGCTGGCAGGACTTAAGTTGCGTTATTTAAAATATCCCAAGGTGCATGAACTGATGGCAAAGCGTCATATAGTTTATAATAACACCTTGAAATTTATAGAGAGGCAGCAGGAAAACGGCAAGGCTTTTGTAATCCGTCCGTCCAAAGCAAGCAATGTGGGACGTATCGAAAAGGATGCGGACAAATTGAAGGCGTTGTATCAGGAAGGCTATGAGGATGCGGCGGCAAATTATGAGGCGTTGTTGAATTATCTGGAGGGATGATATGTTAGATATTTTGAAATCAATTTTGTTTGGTATTGTGGAAGGTATTACGGAATGGCTTCCGGTCAGCAGTACCGGACATCTGATACTTTTGGAAGAGTTTATCAAAATGGATGTATCCAAGGAATTTTGGAATCTGTTTTTGGTAGTAATCCAGTTGGGGGCAATATTGGCATCCGTGCTTTTGTTCTGGAATAAAATCTGGCCCTTCCAAAAGCCGAACAAAGCGGAGGGAAAGAGCATTTTTAAAGTAGATACCTGGATGCTTCTTTTTAAAGTAGGCGTTGCCTGCATTCCCGGTGTGATTTTTGCCTTGCTTGGAATTGACGATATTTGTGATAAGTATTTTTATAATGGAACAGGGGTATCCCTGGCGCTGATTGTTTTCGGTATTGTATTTATTTTGGTGGAAAACTGGAATAAAAAGAGAAATGCGAAATACAACGATTTGATGGAAATGACTTTTACTTTGGCACTTTATATCGGATTGTTTCAGCTTTTGGCAGCAGCATTTCCCGGAACAAGCCGATCCGGTGCAACCATTATCGGTGCATTAATCTTAGGTGTGTCCAGAACCGCAGCTTCTGAGTTTACCTTTATTCTTGCGATTCCGGCTATGCTGGGTGCAAGTCTTTTGGAACTGAAAGATTTCTTAGAGCTTGGCATGAACATGAGCGGCACGGAAATTGCCATTCTGATTGTAGGCGTATTGGTATCTTTCGTGGTTTCCGTTGTGGTAATCAAGTTCCTGATGGGATATATCAAAAAGCACGACTTCAAGGTGTTTGGCTGGTATAGAATCGTGCTTGGTGTGATAGTATTTTTGTATTTTGCATTTGTTGGATAAAGAACATTTAAAAGCCTGACCAAGTGGTAGAGTGTACTGATTGGTTGGGTTTTTTTAGAAAAAAACAAAAATCACCCTGCGTAAGGTATTGCTTATTACGCTGCGTGATGTATTAAGATAAAGGAAACCGAAAGGAGAAGAACATGCTTACAATTCAAAATTTAACAAAACATTATAAAGGAAGTAACAAGGGTGTTACCGATATCAGTTTGGAAATCCAACCGGGTGATATCTACGCGTTTATCGGCCATAACGGAGCGGGAAAAACAACAACACTAAAATGTGTGGCCGGCATACACGGATTTGATGAAGGAAATATATTGATTGACGGGAAAGATATCCGAAAGGATCCCATGGGTTGTAAACACAGTCTTGCTTATATTCCGGACAACCCGGATTTGTATGAATATCTGACCGGTATCCAGTATCTGAATTTTATTGCTGACGTGTTTTCTGTATCGAAAGAGGACAGGGAGCAGAGAATCAAAACATATGCGGATAAATTTGAAATCACCCCTTCTTTAGGGGATTTGATTTCCAGTTACTCTCATGGTATGAAGCAGAAACTGGCAATTATATCCGCACTTGTCCATAAACCCAAATTGCTTCTTTTGGACGAGCCCTTTGTAGGTTTGGACCCGAAAGCTGCCGTGATTTTAAAGGAAATAATGCATGAATTATGCAAGGATGGCGGAGCGATTTTCTTTTCTACCCATGTATTGGATGTGGCGGAAAAACTGTGTAATAAAGTTGCGATTATTAAAGGCGGCGGGCTGATTGCCTCCGGCGATATGAAAGATATTGTAAAAGACGGGGCTTCCCTGGAATCCATTTTTATGGAGGTGGTAGATGATGCTCAGTCAGATTAAAGCATTAACAGCGTTGGAACTGAAAAACCTCTATGGGATAAATGTTTTCCGGCATACAAAGGATAAGAAAGCGAAAAACAGAAGTATTGCCCTAATGGCTGTCTGGATCTTTGTGATTTTGGTTGTAGTGTCTTATATAGGTGGATTATCTTTTGGATTAGTTTATCTTGGGCAGGAAGAAATTGTGTGTGCGTACTTGTTTTTTATTGCCAGCCTGCTGATTTTCTTTTTTGCTATTTTTAAAGCGGGAAGTGTGATATTCGGAAGACACGGATATGACATCTTATGTGCCCTGCCTTTGTCCCAAAGTGCCATTGTAATCAGCCGGTTTATCAGAATGTATGTGGAAAACCTGGTCATGACTACAGTGATAGTATTTCCCGGTCTGATGGTGTATGGGATTCTTACTAAGGCGGGAGTGGGGAGTTGGATTTTAGGAATACTATCCATATTAGTGATTCCTGCTGTTCCCTTGCTTGCGGCAACTTTAATCGGAGCGGTTGTGGCTGCTGTTTCTTCCCGTATGAAGCACACCGGACTGGTGACAGCGGTACTTTCCGTGTTGGTGGTTGTTGCCATAATGATAGGAACCTCCGGTCTTTCCGGAATAGAAGAAAATATTACGATTGAAATGTTAACGGAGCTTTCCAATGTGGTGTCAGGGATTTTGGCGAAAGTTTATCCTCCTGCACTTTGGCTGGGAAATGCGGTGACAGAAGGCAATGTATTATTGTTTGCCGTGTATGTGGCAGGCAGTTTTGTGGTATTGGCTGTATCCATGGCGCTGATTAGTGCAAACTTCCACAAGATTTGCAGGGGCCTTTTCGGCACCACAGCAAAGCATAATTATGAGATGCAGGAATTAAAAAAGACGTCTGTGGTAATGGCGCTTTGCAAAAGGGAGTTTAAGGGCTATCTTGCTACCGGCGCCTATGTAACAAATACTATAGTCGGTCCCATACTGGGCACGTTGTTTGCAGGAGCCCTTCTGTTTATTGATATGGAAGAAATAACTTCTGTAATACCCATTCCTCTTAATATGAATATGCTTGCACCTTTTGTTTTTGCAGCCATTTCCTGTATGATGACAACAACCAGTGTTTCCGTATCTATGGAAGGAAAATATTGGTGGATTGCAAAGAGTCTGCCCCTTAGTACAAAAGAAATTCTGGACGCGAAAATATTGATGAATTTATTAATAATGCTACCCTTTTATGTAGTTTCGGAAATTTTGATGCTGGTGGCGCTGCGACCGGGTTTGGAAGAGGTGTTTCTGATATTAGTGGCACCTGTTCCGGTAATGGTCTTTTCCTGTGTATTTGGGATCACCATGAATTTGGCATTTCCGGTTATGGAATGGGACAATGAAGTTACGGTGGTAAAACAGAGTATGTCAGCACTTCTGGGTGGCATTGGTGGTTCGCTAATAGCTATGGTAAGTGTGGTAGTCCTACTTTTGTTGCCGGAAACCGTAGCCGGTTTTGCAAAATGGATTGTTTGTCTTGTGTTTGTCCTTTTAACTGTGTTTTTATATCAAAAAAATAACCGCACGGACCTTCAGAAAATCTAAAGGGTCCGGCGGCCGGATAAATCATATTTGTGATAGGACATAAGTTAAAACTGAAAATAAATAAATGCCCCGTTGCCCTGATATGCAAAAGCTGCAGTCAGGAGAATCAGTAAAATAAAAAGTACTTTTGGAAGGAATTTACCGAAATCAAAAAACAGGTAGATTCCTTCTTTGTTTGTCCGGAAGTAGCAATAGATGTGAATGGCTAAAAGGACAATGGCAAATAGAACGGTATAAACATAGGTGTAAGAAATACCCTCTGCCATGGTAAACATTCTGCTGATAATCAGCCATGCGGTGTCAAAGGAGTCTGCCCGGAAGAAAATCCAGCAGAAACTTACAAAGGCGTAGGTTCCTAAAATGCTCAGCAGGGTTTTTATGTGAGTTATTAAATTGGAAGTGACAGCAATGTCACAATTGTCAACTTCTGATTGAGTTTTCTGTGCTTTCTGCCTCATAAATATCTTATGCACTACCAACGCTGCTCCGTGAAGTGCTCCCCAAAGAATAAAATTCCAGCTTGCCCCGTGCCACAGTCCGCCTAAGATCATAGTAACCATAAGGTTTACATAAGTTCTTGCCTTTCCTTTGCGGTTGCCACCGAGGGAAATGTATAAATACTCCTGAAGCCATGCGGAAAGACTGATATGCCAGCGTTTCCAAAATTCTGTCAGATTGCGGGAGAGATAAGGCAGGTTAAAGTTTCTGCCAAGGTCATAGCCCAGTACCCGTGCCACGCCGATGGCCATATCGGAGTAACCGGAAAAGTCACAGTAAATTTGGATAGAGTAGGCGATAACCGCACCTAAAATAGAAAGTCCGCTGTATGCTGTGGGAGCGTCATAGACTGCATTTACACAAACCGCAAGCCGGTCTGCGATAACAGCTTTTTTGATGGCACCCATAAGGAATATCTGACAGCCTTTTTCTAAATTTTCCCATGTGATAGCAGGGTTTGTATCTAATTGGGGTAAAAACTTACTGGCCCGGACCACAGGGCCGGACATAAGCTGAGGGAAAAAGGAGATATATAAAGCCACTTTCAAAAAGCTTTTTCTTGCTTCTGTTTTTCCACGGTATACATCCACCACGTAGCTGATGGATTGGAAGGTGTAGAAAGAGATTCCTACAGGCAAAATAATATTTAAGGTGGTAATGGAAGGGGTGCCGGTAATGTGTGCGATGGAGTCTGTAAAAAAATCAAAGTACTTAAAGAATCCCAGCAAGACTAAAACAACTGTCACGGAAAAGCCTGTAACCAGTTTGGATATTTTAGGGCGCGAGGGCCCATGCTTTTCAATCAAAAGACTTCCTATATATACGATAAGTGCCTGAAAAATGAGAAGAGTGAGAAAACGTACATCCCAGTAGGCATAGAACACGTAGCTTGCAGCAAGCAAAATAAACTGTCTGGCAGATTTACCGCGGAACAGTAACATAAGAATCAATGTAATGCTAAATAAAATCAGAAATTCCAAGGTTAAAAAGGTCATGAATTTCCTCCTGCCGTGCCGGCTGCTTTAAGTGCATCCAAAAGCAACTCTGCACTGATTTGGTGTCCTTCTTTATTTAAGTGTCCTGTTCCCGGAGTTGTGTTGGAAAATCCGTAGGGAACAGTATAGCTTTTTTCGTATGCGTCCAAGATTTTGTCTGTGGCATCTATAAAAGTAATTCCATATCTTTGACAACTTTCCGCGAACCATTCTATTGTGACACTTGTGTCAGTTATCAGTTCTCCATTTTCAAGAATTTCCACAAAGGGGTGGAAGTAGATAATGATTTCTTTATTATAACGTTCTTTTAAATGTGCAAGTGCAGGTTCCAGGGCAAGGAGATAGGCTTCCTTGGTTACGTTGTACTGTGTAGTTTCAGAAATGGCCGGACTGTAAAAGAAGGGGGTGCCATCTCCCAGACTGATATCTGTAAATTGTTTACTGAGGTACAAACTTAATATAGGAAGATATTCTTTGATACCGATCTTCAGTTTTTCTTTGGAACCTTGCAAAGCATAAAGATTTTCTCCGGTCTGGGAAGGGTCAAAGGGTCTGCTGTTTACAGCATCCGCCAGCAATGCTAAATCAAAATCCGTGGTGGGGATTTCTATAATTATGGTTTCCGCATCGGGGAATTCTGCCAAGGCAGCGTCAAAGCCTTTTACAATATCCGGGAAATAAAAGCCGTCGATGGCAAGATTGTACACGTACAGCTTGGAATCATCTCCGCCGGAGAGGGAGTCATTTAATATAGAAGTATAGCGTTCGTCCATAGCGACTTCAATTGCCTTTGTGTGGGAACAACCCAGGGCTAAAACAAAAGAGTCCGCCAGGGGTAAATCTTCATTTAGATAGCCGTGGCTGTCTACGTTTGCAATACCATAGCCTTCGTAGCCGTTTACCAAAGTGGTACCACTATGATAAAGGGCGGAGGTGGCACCTGCATTGCGGGCAATCCAGCCCGGGGCCTTCCAATAAGGAAGAATCAGAACATTTGCAACACAAAAAGCAATGAATGCGGCAAGCATCCATTGTATCAAATTTTTTATCCGGTTATTTGAAAAAAGTCTTTTTATCATAGCGCACCTCTGGGGATAGTATAACATAGATTTTTTTTCTTTAGAATTATTTTATAATTATTTCCCTTCAAATTGGTTGACAATAGATATGGTAAGTGATATTTTATGGTAAGAAGGTGTTAGCACTCTATACGAGCGAGTGCTAACAATTCAAAAAGATAACTGTTAACACCCGTAACGGGGCCACTTAAAAGGAGTGATGGGATGCAGTTGGACGAAAGAAAAAGAAAGATATTGCAGGCCATTATCCGCAACTATCTGGAGACCGGCGAACCGGTGGGAAGCAGAACCATTTCCAAGTACACGGACTTAAATCTCAGTTCTGCGACCATCCGGAATGAGATGTCTGATTTGGAAGAGATGGGATACATTTTACAGCCCCACACTTCCGCAGGCCGGATTCCTTCCGATAAAGGTTACCGCTTTTATGTGGATGCCATGATGGAGGAAAAGGACCGGGAGATAGAGGAAATCAAAGAAGTCTACCTTGAAAAAGAGGATAAGATGGATTTGCTCTTAAAACAGGTGGCAAAGGTGCTGGCGCAGAACACGAACTATGCGACTATGATATCCGCCCCTCAGTATCACCGGAACAAACTGAAATTTATTCAGTTATCCAGAGTGGATGAGCATCAGCTTCTGGCAGTTATTGTGGTGGAGGGAAATGTGATTAAAAACCACCTTTTCTCTGTAGATGAAGTACTGAGTGACGAAACCCTTCTGAAGTTAAACATTTTATTAAACACGAATCTCAATGGTTTGACTTTGGAGGAAATCAATCTGGGAACCATTACAATGCTGAAACAGCAGGCAGGTATCCACAGTGAAATCGTCAGTGAGGTACTTGACGCGGTAGCAGAAACCATTCGGGCAGATGAAGATTTGGAAATCTACACCAGCGGAACAAACAATATTTTCAAATACCCTGAGTTGGCAGACCACCAGAAAGCAAGTGAGCTGATTACCACCTTTGAAGAGAAGCAGGTTCTCGGTACATTGGTTCAGGAAACACTGGCAGATGAGAATAACACAGGTATTCAGGTCTACATTGGAAACGAATCTCCCATTCAGAGCATGAAGGATTGCAGTGTGGTTACAGCAACCTATGAATTGGAGGAAGGAATGAAAGGAACCATCGGTATCATTGGACCAAAGCGTATGGATTACGACAAGGTAATCGGAACGCTGAAGACCATGATGCACCAGTTGGATGACTTATATAAGAAGAAATAGGCCGGAAAGGAAGTAACATATGGCAGAAAAGGAAAGCAAAGTAACTGAGCAGGAAGTTCAGGATACTGTAGCAGAAGAAACAGTGGAAAAGGCTTCTGACGAAGTTTTGGAAAACACTGAGGCGACAGCGGCTTCAGAGGAAAAGACGGAAAAGAAGAGCCTGAAAAAAGAAAAGAAAAAAGACAAAAAAGAAGAAGCCATGAAAGAAAAAATTGCGGAGCTGGAAGACAGAGTAGTCCGTCAAATGGCTGAATTTGAAAATTTCCGTAAGAGAACCGAAAAAGAAAAGAGCGCCATGTTTGAGACAGGTGCAAAGAGCGTGGTAGAAAAGATTTTGCCCGTTGTGGACAATTTCGAAAGAGGGCTTGCTACCATTCCCGAAGAGGATAAGGGAACACCTTTTGCAGAGGGAATGACAATGATATACAAACAGTTGATGACTGAGCTGGAAAACATCGGTGTGAAACCCATCGAGGCGGTTGGAAAGGAATTTGATCCGAATTTCCACAATGCAGTAATGCAGGTAGATAACGATGAGTTGGAATCCGGCATGGTAGCCCAGGAGTTGCTGAAAGGGTATATGTACAGAGACACAGTAGTAAGATTTAGTATGGTTGCAGTAGTACAGTAAATATAGGAGGAAAAAATTATGGGAAAAATCATTGGTATTGACTTAGGAACCACAAACAGCTGCGTAGCAGTTATGGAAGGTGGAAAACCCACCGTTGTTGCAAACACAGAAGGCGCAAGAACAACTCCTTCCGTTGTTGCATTTACAAAAAACGGAGAAAGACTGGTAGGTGAACCTGCAAAACGTCAGGCAGTTACCAACTCCGAAAAAACAATCTCTTCCATTAAGAGAGATATGGGTACAGACAAAGGTCGTACAATTGACGACAAAAAGTACTCTCCTCAGCAGATTTCTGCTATGATTCTTCAGAAACTGAAAGCAGATGCTGAAAACTATCTGGGCGAAAAAGTAACAGAGGCTGTTATCACAGTTCCCGCTTACTTCAACGATGCTCAGCGTCAGGCTACAAAGGATGCAGGTAAGATTGCAGGTCTTGATGTAAAACGTATCATCAACGAGCCTACAGCAGCAGCTCTTGCATATGGTCTTGACAATGAAAAAGAACAGAAAATCATGGTTTACGACCTTGGTGGTGGTACATTCGACGTATCTGTTATCGAAATCGGTGACGGTGTTATCGAAGTACTTGCAACAAACGGTGATAACAGACTTGGTGGTGATGACTTTGACCAGAAGATCACTGATTGGATGATTGCAGACTTCAAGGCTAAAGAAGGCGTAGACCTGTCTCAGGATAAGATGGCACTTCAGAGACTTCGTGAAGCAGCTGAAAAAGCGAAAAAAGAACTTTCCGCTGCAACAACAACAAACATCAACCTGCCCTTCATCAGCATGAATGAGAATGGACCTCTGCACTTTGATGTAACTCTTACACGTGCTAAATTCGATGAACTGACACATGACCTTGTTGAAAGAACAGCTATCCCCGTTCAGAACGCTCTGAAGGATGCAGGTCTTTCCGCAAGTGAACTTAACAAAGTATTGCTTGTTGGTGGTTCCACAAGAATCCCTGCAGTACAGGACAAAGTAAAACAGCTGACAGGACATGAGCCCTCCAAGACACTTAACCCTGACGAGTGCGTAGCTATCGGTGCTTCCATTCAGGGTGGTAAACTGGCAGGTGATGCCGGTGCAGGCGAAATCCTTCTGCTTGACGTTACTCCTCTGTCCCTCTCTATCGAGACAGCAGGCGGTATCGCAACAAGACTTATCGAGAGAAATACTACTATTCCTACAAAGAAGAGCCAGGTATTCTCCACGTATTCCGACAACCAGACAGCAGTAGACATCAACGTTGTTCAGGGTGAAAGACAGTTTGCAAGAGATAACAAATCTCTCGGACAGTTCAGACTGGATGGAATCCCTCCCGCACCCAGAGGAATCCCTCAGATCGAAGTTACATTCGATATCGATGCAAACGGTATTGTAAATGTATCTGCGAAAGATCTTGGTACAGGTAAAGAGCAGCACATCACTATCACAGCAGGTTCCAGCATGTCTGATGATGAAATTGAAAGAGCTGTAAAAGAGGCAGCTGAATTCGAAGCTCAGGATAAGAAACGTAAAGAGGCAGTTGAGACAAGAAATGAAGCTGACTCCTTCGTATTCCAGACAGAAAAAGCTTTGAACGAAGTTGGCGATAAAGTAAGCGCAGACGAAAAGGCTGCTGTTCAGGCAGACATTGATGCTCTTAAGGCTATTCTTGAGAGAACAAAAGATCAGGAAATGTCCGACAGCGATTTGGATGAAATGAAAGCTGCAAAAGAAAAACTGATGACAAGTGCCCAGGGTGTATTCACAAAGATGTATGAGTCCATGCAGGGCGCAGCAGGTGCTGCAGGTCCTGACATGAGCGGTATGGCAGGCGCAGATGCAGGCAGTGCTCCCAATGATGATATCATTGACGGTGACTTCCGCGAGGTTTAAGATTATGGAATGAACAACTAAGGCGCGGTTTTGCCGCCCCTAAGGTGTTCTATGTTTCGCTTAAGAAAAATGCTTTGCAGCATTATTTCGGTGGAATGTGATTGAAGATAGATTTGGAGGAATCCCAAAATGGC